>JAYUUO010000040.1:0-5700 GCA_043754515.1 Armatimonadota bacterium | reverse complement strand
CGCCGGAGAAGATGCCGCTCGCGTACGCCCTGCAACTCTACCAGACCGCGCACGGCGGCGAGCCGGGCCTGCTGATGGCGGCGTCCACGCTGGTGGTGTTGCCGATCATCGTACTGTTCTTCTTTACGCAACGGTACTTCATCGAGGGCGTCTCGCTTACGGGGCTTGGGGGACGCTAGCTGTGTCAGGGCTGTTGGATCACGAGCAACGAGCGAAATTTCCCTACTCATCGGCATTCGAATGGCGTGAGGCTAGTAGCCACGATCAAGAATACTAACGGGGGAGAGCACTGCGAGCCGTCTAGCGGTGCTATCGAACAAGAGCAGGCCTCAGAACAATTGTCCTTCCTTGAGTAGCGTGGCAACGTCCGTGGCGTTGAACGCGATCTCCTCTGATACTTCTTTGTCTACATCCGCGCTTGATGTGAAACGAAAAACGAACCGATCTTTCTTGAGGCGGTAGCAGTAAAGCTCGATCTCACCGACACAATCTTGTAGATCCGAGACCGGCTGGTGTAACATGGCGGCTATGGAGAGGAGTTTCTGTTCCGCAAATTGGAGACGAAAAACGTAGCCCGTGTACGGATCATGTAGGTTAGGGGCTTCTAATATTCTCAGGAGATGAGGAATGACGGATAACATCCACTCGATGATTTCGTCCGCCGCCGTGTCCAACGGAACGACACGCCGTTCGCTAACCCCACCGAAGTGGCGGAGCCAGTTGTCGGCATGACTGTCTGCCTGCATCTGGTGTAACTGCGCCTCCAGCCAGAGACGGATTCTGGGCAATTCCTCCTGTATGAACGAGGGATGCCAATCAAGCTCAACAGTCCATGATCCCGGTTCTAGATAGGAAAGGGCCAGAGGCTCGCGATCACTGTTCCATATCATCATTGTCATCTTTTAGCCACCGCTGGCGCGAATTATAATTAAAACCTTTGTGAATACCTGTCGTCCACTCGTCCGCCTTATGTGCCGCGCCCTGACTAATTCCGACTGAAGCTGCGAGTCTTGCGGCGGGTGCTTGTGTGGAACTCCGCCATCCACGAGTATCAATCAGTTGATATCTTAAAACCCATTCCCCCTTCTCCATATTTTTAAGGATCGGAGTGACTTCTGATCATCGAACTCTGCCTCAGTGATGATGTCGTACATTATAGGACCTTCATCCCATGTTATCTTCCCGGCATAACGAAATCTTATACCCCGAACTAAGCGACCTCCCGGAATGATCTCTGCTTCATCCCAGTCTTTCACCTCATCGAACTTGAGATCGGTCAGCAGATCGCGGCGATACACATCATGAGGCCGGCCGATGGGTGCCCTCTCCTTGATTTTCTTCTCGAATTCATCCATCTTGCGCTGCTCCAGCTTGTTGGAAATGGTTATGACAACCACGAGAAGCACGACGACTGCCGTCAAAACCATGGCGATATTTGCTAACACGCGAAGGAAACGTACCATCGGTTAAACCTCACAATCATCAAGAGTGTGCCGCCAGTCGAATCGAAACCCGTGGGTAGTCGGTCTCATCTCGCGAGCCAATAGCCCCATCTCGGTCGACTGGGAATATTTTTCCTTGACGAAGGAGTTCCTCTATAGAGGTGGAACACTCAAACTCGAACGTGTTTATCCATTCGTTCCAGTCTGAAGCATCACTGAATCGGAGTTTGAACCGGTCATTACGTAGCCGATAACAGTACAACATCATTTCACCGTCGAAAATAGATTCGTTCGCTGTCTCCCTTAAAGGTCCCGCGTTGATGAACAAATGATCTAACCCGTGTGAGCACCGAAACGCATAGCTACTGTACCGCCTATGCATGTCCGGGAATGCTAATGCCCGCTTGCACAGTCCTTCGCCTAATCCACACCAGTTTGCTACTTCTACGATCGCCTGGCTTCCCGGGACGGTCAAATGCCCTGACAAGCCTCCGCTACCTTTCAACTGCCTACCAAAGTAACTGGATACTTGTAGCGATGACAGTATGGATTCTATTCGGTTTTTGACATCACCGTCAAAATCAGTCCATTCAAAGTACTGTTCTGCCATAATTCACTCCCAACATTTTAGAGAATATTCGCGACTTACTCGGATCTGTGGCGATTCCTAACCTGACTCTGCGGGCTCGCAAACCCGTGACCGGTTGTACGGATGATAAGGCAAAGCCGCAAACCGCTATGTTTCCAAAGCCATATCTCCTTGAGATCATCAAAGGTGCTAGTCTAGTTGGACCATCCGTGTTGCTGTCTGCGGGTAGGAAACAACCAACGGCTCAGGATTCGCGTCACTCCTCGAGATCTTTCGGTAGCCATCTATTACGAGATTTATCATCCAGACCTATTATGAATAGGAGCGGTCCATTTATTCGCGCCATGTGCTGCGTCCTGACTGATGCTTATGGCCGCGCCGACTGGTGTCGGATCGAGCAAATTAACTAGTCTGTAGTCCTGACGTTTTTCTAGACAGATACCGCTACACCTGAGGCGGGTGTTTGGCGGTACGATACAGGCTAAAAAAACAAGAAATGCCGCAAAAGAAACATCGTACTTTCACCGCAGCCTTCAAGGCTGAAGTCGTGTGGGAACTCATCAGCGGGCACAAGAACGCTGCCGAACTCTGTCGGGAGCATGAGTTGTCCGCCACTTTGCTACAGAACGGGAAAGACACGTTCCTGCAAAATGCCCAGAGGGCCTTTCCCTCGCGCAAAGAGCATAGTCCCGACGTCGCTCACATCGCCGACCTGGAGCGTACCTTAGGGCAAGCGACTTTGGAGAACGCCATCCTAAAAAAAGCGTCGAGTCTCTTGAACCAGAACAGAGGAAAACTCTGATGCGAACCGTTCAAGAGATCATGCCGGAGGTCAAGACCGCTCATCTATGCCGCCTGTTCGGTGTACCGCGCAGCAGCTTTTACTTCCGATCGACCAAGCGTGACGAGACCACTGTCTACCAGACGGTTGACGAGACCACTGTCTACCAGACGGTTGAGGAAGCGGCAGCGACCTGGCCACGGTTCGGCTATGAAGGATTGCGTAATCAACTGCGTTTCGCGGGCAAAGTCGACCCATGGGGCCAGCCAATCGGGGACCGGCGTGTGCGCCGTATCCTCTTAGAGAAGGGACTGCTCCAAAAGCCCTACCCGAGGAAGGTGAGAACCACCGATAGCGGTCATGATTTCCCGCGCTACCCGAATCTGGTCAAAGACCGGCAGGCAATGCATCCAGATGAGATCTGGGCAGCAGATATTACCTACACCGGCTTGGGGAGTGGTTTTGTGTATCTTGCGGTGGTAATAGACCTGTTCATCCAGTGTATCCGGGGGTGGCATCTGTCCCGACGCTTGGATGGGGCACTGTCTCTGACTGCCTTGAAGCGAGGATTCAAGGAGGGACGCTTTCCTGCTATTCATCACAGTGACCAGGGAGTGCAGTATGCTGCTCGTGACTATGTGGCTCTGTTGGAGTCACAGCAAGTAGGCATCTCCATGGCGTCGGTGGGTTGCCCCGAGAAGAACGGCTTTGCGGAACGCTGGATGCGAACCTTGAAGGACGATCACGTGACGTTAAGGGAGTATACTGATTTTGCCGATGTCCGGCGTCAGATAGGCGAGTTCATTGAGCAGGCATATCAGAGGAAGCGGGTTCATTCGGCACTGTCGTTTCCGGGCGAGCGTCGAGTCGCGTTGCCACCGGCAATCTTCGAGGAGTGCTGGTATGCTTCCAAAGCAGGAAAGGATGCCGATTCTTTAGGAGAAAACCAACCATTTTCGTCAACCTGATTCTGTCCAGAAAAATGTCGGGAACTCAGATATAGAAAATCAACTGAAGACCGATGTAGTGAAAGATATAGTAGCAAAATTACGAGTAATGTACCCGGATGCAAGATTTGGGGGGATGGATGGTTTTGATAAAGGAGAGTTTTTTATAGAAATGTTTATTGGCGATGAGATCTTTGTTATAGACAAAAATACAAAGCAAGAATTCGGTGTGGGAGTCTTTGACAATGATCTAAGCTCTTTTGGCTCCTACCATACTGAGAAATATGCTGATCTTGATACCGCGATAGCAGAGTTTACTCGCTTGGCTTATTCATCTCAAGAGTAGCGGCAAATCAAAGGTGCTACAAATATCGGTGTATGTTTAGGCGTGTGCGTCAGCACTGTGCATACTGCTCTCGCTAAAACCCTTTCCATCACGTAATTCAACTTGCTTATTTGTTCTATTTCATCGCTTAGATGTACATCAGTCCCGCAAGGCACCTATGCCACTACTGAGTTCGTTCTCGCTCGACTCGCCGTGCGCGGCACCCTCCTGCCCGCCGTTGCATTCGTCTGGTAACCGGCCCCGCGCCCGCCGGCGGGTTCCTCGCGACGCTTTCGAGTAGCGACACGGGCACCGCGACCCTGCCGCCCACCCTGCTGATCCCGGCGGGGCTGAGCACGGGCACCGTGACGGTGCTGACCAGCCCGGTCGCCGCCGCGAAGGCGGTCACGCTCACCGCGTCGGCGTACGGCGTGAGCGTGACCGCGACCCTCACCGTCAACCCCGACGCCAGCGGCACTTTGCCCACCATCGTGATCACCGCGCCCAAGAACGGCGACGCGCTGGTCGGCCCGCTCGACGTGCCCGTCACCGCCACCGCGACGGCGAATAACGGTCGCACCGTGGCCCGCATCGAGTTGCTCGCGGACGGCCAGCCGCTCGGGGCGCGGCGGTTCTCCCCCGCCGAGCGGGCCGCGAGCGCGACGTACACGCTGAACTGGCGGCGCGTCCCGGTCGGCACGCACGCCCTGACCGCCCGCGTCACCGACAGCCGCGGCGCGGTCGGCATGACGGCGGTCGCCGTGAACTTCTCGGTGACGCAGGACGCGTCGCTGACCCTGCCCGCCCCGACCATCGCGCACACCGCGGACAAGAACGCGTCCTTGGTGACGATCACGATGCCGGCGCCGGACCCGGCCCTGAAGGGTGCCGCCCTCGCCGCGTTCCTGGAGAAGATACGCGGCTCGTGGATCCTCTACACGGTGGCGACCCGCGACGGATCGAACGCGCTGGTCGCCCTGGACCCGGCGACCGACAAGACGGCCCAATACTACGCGCTGCCGTTCCTGGTCGGCCTCGGGGAGCACATCGTGGCGGCGCGCCTGTTCAAGGACGGCTACGCGCCGAGCCCCATGGCGACGGATCAGTTCACCGTGGTCGCGGGGCCGGTCACCGCCGCGCCGGGCGTGCGCCTCGAGTCGCTGGTCGGGCGGCGCGGGGGCACGCTGGTGACGCGCGGCACGGACCTGTACCTCGCGGACGCGACGGTGACGGAGCCGACGGTCGTGCGGGCCACGGCGACGGGTCAGGCGTCGTGGCACCTGGAGTACCGGCTGGTGGGCGAGGACGACTCGCCGTGGACGCCCTTCGCGGAGGGCGTCGGGGACCTGGCTTCCACCGTGGACGCGGGGGTGTTCGACCCGACGCTGCTGCCGAACGGGACGTACGAGATAGCGATCCAGGGGTACAACGCGGGCGGGGTGGCGGACCCGGCCTACCGCGACGTCTCGACGGTGATCGTGTCGGGCGGGATGAAGATCGGGAACATGAGTTTCAGCGTGGTGGACATGACGGTGCAGGTCGGTGGCTTCCCGATCACGATGACGCGCACCTATGACAGCCGGGACACGATAAGGCGCAAGACGGGCGGGGACTTC
>JAYUUO010000039.1:0-54973 GCA_043754515.1 Armatimonadota bacterium | reverse complement strand
ACTGTCAGGTAGAAAAATAGCCGCCACGGGGTTGGATACCCGTGGCGGCTATCTACCGAGCTAGTAGCGATTGGCTACTTCTTGCGGCGCAACACCACCACGCCACCGAGGAACGGGAGCACGAGCGAGGCCAGGAGACCCGCGTTCGCTTCCGGCACCGGTACGATGCTTGACAACGGCGCGATAACAGTTGTGCTGGTAGAACCCACCTGGCCCGCACCCTGGAGCGAAAAGCTACCAGTCTGGGAGAACGTTACTGCGTTCGTACGGATGACGAAAGTAGCGGACGTCTGACTACCACTGTTCAGCCCCTGCGTGCCGAAGTCAAAGTTAACACCGATACCGCTGGCGAACGCGGGGCGCGTTGCTGTCCCGTATTGGGTGCCACTAGCGACAAATGTAGCACCGGTAGCACCGGTCAACTGCGCAACGGACGTGGTAACCGCCGCGAAGGAGTTGATACCGCCACCTGCGATACCATTCGGGCTATTCGCCGTAAACTGGTAGAAGAAGTCGAGCGTGCTACCAGCTGCGCCTGTTTGAAAGACCGCTGATGTTAGAGTGCCGCTGATAGCACCAGTTATAGGAGACGACGTAGACAGTAGGAGTGTGCCACCGAGCGCGGGTACGGCAGCCGGGTTTACCGGAATGGTGACCGGGGCACTTCCAATGGTAAGCGGGGCTTGCGCGAACGCAGTACCCGAAACAGCGATCATTGCGATACCGGCAGCAGCCAGTTTAAGAGTTAACAAACGCATGGTTAAAAAACCTTTCCTTGCGGCTGAGTCAGCCGCGGTAAACAGGAGATAATCTCCGGTGACATCGAAGTTGTGACGATGAGTTCTTTTGAGCGGTTCATCCCATCATATCCGTCGCGCGTGTGGCCGCACCTACTATGCCTGACCCGCGCTCGAACTTATCCGCCATTTTTAACCACCCGCTGATCGCTCATCGGGTAGCAGTCGCCATTCTACCCAGCAATATCCCCAGTGTAACGGTGTTTCTGAAAAATTATTTAAGTTTTTTTAAGACTTGCCGCGCGACGGGAACCGCGACTTGTGCCCCGTAGCCACCATTCTCTACCAGCACCGCGAATGCGTATCTCGGTTTGTCGGCGGGGGCGAATCCGATGAACCAGGAGTGCGCCACACGGTCATAACGGTCGTTCTGTGCCGTACCGGTTTTGCCCGCCACCGCGAATGGAAGGTCGTCGAACCGACCCGCCGCCGTCCCCGTGCGCGTGACGCGGCGCATCATCTCGCCGAGGCGGGCGGCATCCCCCGGCGACAGGGGCGTGTCCGCTACCGTCGGCGCGGCACCCTTCTCCCATTGCGGAACCAGTCGCCGTCCGTTGTTCGCCACTGTCTGCGCGACGCCCGCCATCTCCAGGGGGCTCGTCACCATCGCGCCCTGGCCGAACGCGGTCTCCGGTAGCGCGGCCCCGACCCGCGCGAGCGACGGCAGTTTGGCGAACCCGAACCGCGCCGCCTGTTCCCGTAGCACCGACGGCCCCAGTTTAATCCCGGCGTGCGCGAAGTAGACGTTGCACGACTCCGAGACCGCGTTCGTCAGGTTCGTCAGTCCATGCGGGCGGTCTCCTTCGTCGTCCACTATCCGCCGCCGCGCGTACGTCTGATTCCCCACGGTCCAGATCACGTTCGTGTCAATATGCGGGCAGTTCACCGAAAGGTCGGCGAGACCGGCGGCGAACTGCGTCGAGGCGGTCACTATCTTAAAGGTCGAGCCGGGCGGATAGTACCCGGCGACGGCGCGGTTGATCAGCGGGTAGTCATGGTCCAGATTGACATTCAAGTCACGCATCATTCTCGGTGTCAGGTTATTTGGGTCATAAGAGGGGAGAGTCACCGCCGCGAGCACGCCCCCGGTCGCGACGTCCAGCACGACAACCGCCCCGCGCCCTTTCTTCGCGCCCGAACGCCGATCACGGAGCGGTGCCACCCCCTCGCGGAGCGCGGTGAGCGCGTCGGTTTGTAGCCCTGCGTCCAGGGCGAGCGTGACATCACCCCCGCGCGGCAGATGAAAACCGGGAGCGTCCTTCGTCCGCCAGTAGGGAAGGAGGGACGCATAATCCTTGTAGCCGCGTAGTCGCTCGTCGAACCGGCGTTCCATCCCGGTCGGCCCGCCCACCGCGGGGGATAGGTAGCCGATAATATGCCCCGTAGCGGCCCCGAGGGGGTAGGTGCGTACGCCGTCGGCGCGGGTTGTCGCCAGCACTACGCCCGCCCGGTCCACGATGCGCCCGCGCCGGATCGCGGACGCCAGCGCGAGTAGCCGGGAATTGCGGTGCGCCCGCTTCACGCCGTCCCGGTCGGGCACCGAGACCGTGTGCGCGGCGAACTGATCGGCGGCGAGAATATGCACGTAGACGAGGCGCGCGACGCAGAGGATGCCCAGCGTCGCGAAGAAGAACAGGCCGACGCGCCGCGCCGATCGTTCCCACGGGCGGGGGGGCGCGACCAGAGCCGTGCTAACAGCGGGAACCCGCGCGGAGATCCGAAGTAGCACGCCGACCATGAACAGCGAGGCGACAAGAGACGATTTGCCGAAGGAGATGAAGGGGAGCGTGACGCCGGAAAGAGGCAGTAGCCCCAGTGTCCCGGACACGATCAGAAGCACCTGTAGCCCGAACAGGCAGGACAACCCCGCCGCCAGAAACCGCTCGAAATCGGTCGTCGTCTGCCGCGCTATCAGGAAGCCCCGCGCGACAACCACTAGCGCGCAGAGCAGAACCGCGCCCGTCCCTGCCAGGCCCATGTCCTCGCCGATAGAAGCGAGGGCGAGGTCGGAGCCGCCTCGGGGTATGTACCCCGTGCCGCCGAGTCCCAGGCCCGAACCGAGCGGCCCGCCAGATGCGATCCCCCACAAGCCGCGTGCGAGCTGGTCGCCGAGCGGGTGCGTGTTGTCCCATGGATGCGCCCACATATCGAGCCGCGTCGCGAACACGCCGAAGTGGATGCGATAGCCGACATACCCGCCGAGAAGCAGCACAGCGAGGCCGACCCATACATAAACGCCGCGCCCGGTCGCCAGATACAGCATCACGATGAAAACGCCGAAAAGGAGGAGCGCGGGACCCAGGTCTTTCACGATCCCGAAAAGAGCCAGCGGCAGGGCGTACATCACGAGTAGCGGCAACGCGTCTTTGGCACGGGGCACGGGGAACGGTCCCCATTTGCGGAGCGGATCGTCAAGAAGGGCGGCGCGTTCGGCAAGGTACGCCGCGAGGAAGAATACGAGAAGTACCTTGATTCCCTCGACGGGTTGCACGCCCGCGACGGAGAGCCGGACGCCGCCCGGGCCTGAACCGGCGAGTCCGAGTATTAGGCATCCGGCGAAGGCCGCGAGCGCATACAGATAGCCGTAGCGGTGGAGCGGGGCACGGCCCCACGGTGGGGACAGGGTGACGGACAGGGCGATGACGCCGCCGAAAACGATCCCCTGCGCCTGACTTACGAACGACAACTTGTCACGGAGAGGGTCTTTGATCACGAACAACAGCAGGATCGAAAGAAACGACAGGAACGCTGCTATCGGTAGCAGGAACGGGTCCGCGCGCGAATAGGCGCGGCGCACCACGAGATGCGCCCCGATAAAGAAGGCGACTATCGCGCCCGACCAGATCAGCAGGGATTTACGGGCGGCGTCAGCGGACCGCATTGTGAAGCGCGGTTTCGCGGCGAGGTATTTCGCGTGGGGTACGAGTGAGACCTTCCTCGACCGGAGCCGCGCCAGGGCGTCAACGTCGGGAAACGGTGATTTGACACGAGCCGCCACGATCTCCTCGCAGACAGGTAGCGGAACCTGTAACAGCGTGGCGAACTGACGCGCGGACGCGGAATTGGGGTTGATCGTCTGGGCGTGGTAGGCAGCGTCCGGTAACTTGGTGAATAGGGCGAGCGTAATGCCACAAAGGAAGACCCCGACCGCGATCAGGAGCAACAGTGCTTCGGTGAGGCGCAGGTCGCGCCCCGGTGTTCCCGGTCGGATGCGTTCGGCGACGGGCGTCAGAAAACTCTTCAAGGTATCGTGTTAGACGTGAATCGGGGTAAACGGTTGCGGGCCTATCTATTCAACTCAAAATCGCGCCGAACCGTATCACTCCCAGAGAAGCCATACGGTTCGACGCGACGCGGTCCCGGCTGAACGTTTTAGACGTTTTCCGCCACGAACGGGAGCAGAGCGATTTCGCGCGCCCGCTTGATCGCTGTGGTCAACATCCGCTGGTAGCGGGCGTTGGTGCCAGTGGTGCGTCGCGGTAGGATTTTGCCGCGCTCGGAAACAAACCGCCGCAATAGGGCGACGTTCTTGTAGTCAATGAAGTCAATCTTCTGCACCGTGAAGAAGCAGACCTTCCGCTTCACCTTTTTGAACTTGGTGCGACGCGGGGCGCGTACAACAGGCATTTTTGGTATCTTTCTTTCGAGGAGCAGGTGCCTATGTCATCAGGCACCCGCCGGTAATTTCTATTCGGCGAACGGGTCGTCGAACCCGTCCGCGCTGTCGTTCATGTTCTGTCCGGGAGGAGCGTTTCGATTCCCTGCCGCCGGTCGCGGCGCGGCATTCCCGCCGCCCCCGCGATTCGCTTGAGCCGTCGGCTGTTGCTGGCGTGGCGTCTGATCGTACTCGGAGCGGCCTCCGCCCCCATCCTGCGCCGGGGCGTTCCCGGAGGAGTAGCCGCCGCCGCTCGCGTACTGTTGCTGTCCGCCGCCGCCACCCTGCTCGCCCTCGCCCTGCTCGCGCCGATCCAGCCCTTTAACTGTATCGGCGACCACTTCGGCGGCCTTGCGTTTCTGGCCTTCCTTATCCACGTAGTCGCGGATTTGGAGGCGGCCTTCCACAAGCACGAGGCGCCCCTTGTTCAGGTACTGCGCCGCATACTCCGCGCTCTGCCGCCAGGTCGAGATGTCAATAAAGTCGGCCTGCTCCTGCGTGCCTTGTGCCTTCGCCTCGGCGGAGATGGGCCGGTTGACGGCGAGACGGAACTGCGTCACGGCAATACCGGACGGCGTATACTTGAGTTCGGGGTCATTGACCATGCGCCCGATCAGAATGATGCGGTTATAATTCATCGAAACGTTCCTTCCTGGATCGCGGGGGGACGTATCCGGTGGTCCCGCCGGTCCGCTACTGTGTCAAAACTCGCTACACCGGTTTAGCGGGGTCGCTAAATGGCACTATTAGTACCACCGCGCCGCATACCCATTATGCGGCATTCCCCCGAAGGAGTTCCTCGTGTTTACTCCTCGGAAACAGTTTGGGGTGTGTCGCCCGCGTCTTCGGCGGGTAGATCCGTCACGACGGGTGCCTCGGCGGGGGCGTTCTGCTGTTGCGCGGCGACCCGTGCCGCCATGTCGCGCTCCCGTTTCTCGGCTTCGGCGGCGCGGATCTTGCTGGGAAAGCGATCCGCCTTCTTGTCCTGCTTGACGATCATGTGGCGCAGAACGTCGTCGCTGATCCGGCAGATGCGGTCGAGTTCGTTCTTCGCTTCCGGGTTGGAGATGAAGTTGACGACCGCGTAGACCGCCTCCCGGTTCTTCTTGATCGGGTACGCCAGTCGGCGCGGCTCCCACATGTCAATGTCGTCAATCGTCCCGCCCGCGTTCTCGATCACGCCGCGGTATTTCTCCACCGTGTTGCGGACCGAGTCGTCCGCCTGTCCGGTCGCCAATATGAAGACCGCCTCATAGGCTGCTTGTGCCATGAAGTGTTTTCCTCCCTGTGGTCTGTACGGCTCCCGGACTATCCGCCCGGAAGCAGGAAGAACGACGCGAACGGATGTTCGCGTCCCCTTGATTTAAGTTGTACGAGGGGGAGTATACCGCGCGGGAGCGTGCGTCGCAAACCGAATAGCAGGAATGTCGTGGTCCCCTCCGGAGCTGGGTACACTCAGGCGCGGGGGCGATGGCGGGCGCGCTACGGGTCGAGCAACTCGCCGCTATGGAGCTTGCCTACCCGACCTATTCGGCGGTGGTAGGTAGAGCAGCGCGTGCGATCAGCCGCCAACTCCAGCTGATCCCGCGCCCCGCCGACGAAGAAAATGTCGAGGCACATGCGGCCGAGTGGGAGTTTTGCGAGGGGAGCAACGTCGAGGCGGGTTAGCGATTCGCTGTATAATGGCTCGTGCCGTTATTGTCCCCGCGCCTATCCGTCCTGCTCGTACACTGGAACACGAAGGACGATCTTCGGATTTGCCTCCAATCCCTGCGCGACTTCTCGTACTCGGCGGGGTCTCAGGAGGTGATCGTCGTGGACAACGCCTCGTCGGATGGCGCGGCGGGAATGGTGCGCGAGTTGTTCCCCGAGGCGTTGCTGATCGTGAACGAGGCGAATGACCTATATGCGCGGGGCGTGAACCAGGCGGCGGCGGCGGCGACAGGCGACCTGCTCCTGTTACTGAACCCGGACGCGCGGGTCGGGCCGGGGACGCTCACCATGCTGGTCGCGTTTCTGCATGAGCATCCGGACGCGGCGGCGGTCGCGCCGAGGCTGGTCCATGAGGACGGGACGACACAAGCCTCGGTGCGCGGCTTCCCGACCCCGACCGCGCTACTCGGCGAGTTTCTGTTGCTCTCTCGTCTACTCAAAAACAGCCGGAAGTGGGCGGGGTGGCGGATGCCGTGGTTCGACTACGACGTGTCTGGCGAGGCCCCGCAACCGATGGCGTCCTGTTTCCTGATTCGGCGCGCCGCGTGGGATCGGGTCGGGGCGATGGACGAACGGTTTCCGCTCTACTTCAACGATGCCGACTGGTGTCTACGGGCATACAACGCCGGGTACCGGATATACTACACGCCGGATGCGGTGGCGACGCACGGCTACGGCGGCACGACGAAACGTGTGCGTCGGGCGGCGGTGTGGGAGTCGCGGCGGGCAATGCTCCGTTTTTTAGGCAAACATTACGCTGTGACGGTCGGCGTGTTTATCCTATGGCTACTGCAACTTTTTATCACGCTGGACGCCTGGGCGCGTACGGGACGATGGGGACAATCTCTTGGAAAATGGGGCGGTGAGACCACGCCTGACGATTTGCGTCGTGAGTTGGAACGCGAGAGAGGATCTGGTTGAGTGTCTGCGCAGTCTGCGGGCGGCGTCCGCCCGCCCCGGCAGTGTCACCGTGACCGTCGCCGACAACGATTCGCGCGACGGCTCGCCGGAGGTGGTCGAGGCGGAATTTCCGGAGGTGACACTGATCCGCACCGGGGCAAATCTGGGCTTCTCGGGCGGCAACAACCGGGTGCTACAACGCCTCGAAACGGACTACGTGTTGCTTCTGAACTCGGACGCGACCGTCGCCGCAGGCGGACTGGATGCGCTCGTTGACTTCGCCGACGACACACCCGACGCGGGCGTTATCGGGCCGCGCGTGATCAATCTGGACGGCTCGATACAGTATTCCTGTCGGCGGTGGCCGACGTTCGCGGCGGGGATGTTTCGCAACGTTTACCTCGGCAGATTGTTTCCAGGAAACCGCCCCGCGTCCGACTATCTGATGCAGGATTTCGACCATAACAGTGTGCGTGACGTGGATTGGGTGTCCGGTTGCGCGATGCTGCTCCGCAAAGATCTGCTGGACAAGATCGGCACGCTGGACGAGGCGACATTTTTCATGTATTGCGAGGATATGGATATTTGCTTACGCGCCCATGAGGCCGGAAGTCGCGTGGTCTATTTTCCCGGCACAGTGGTCACTCACGCCATCGGCAAGTCGTCGGATCGTGCCGCCGACCGGATGATCTGGGAACACTCGCGCTCGATGTGGAAGTTCTATCGTAAGCACACGGCTTTCTTCGGCGGGCGAGTGCTCGGGCTACTGAAGCCGTTCATCTATCCCGGCATCTTCCTACGCGCCATAGTCCGCATCGGGCGCAGACGGCTCATTAACCCGTTTACGGGGGGGAACCCGCGCCCGTGAGTACCCGCCCCGCCCTCACTGACGATGCAAAGCCGACCGCCCGGTTCGCGCGGTGGGGCTTTTACGTCTTTCTCGCGGCGTTGCTACTCGCCCCGCTCCTCGGCGGGACCCCTGTCGGCCCGGATTACGCGGTCGCCGCGTGGGGGGGCGATTCGATGTCGGGGGTGCTTCGCGGCCTCGTGCTGACAGCGGCACTTCTGACGACTGTGCTATCCGCGCCGTATGGAGCTGAGCGCACTCCGGCGTACGCGGCCGCCCGCGTGGGCGTGTACGGCACCGCCTTCTGGGTCGCCCTCTCGCTCATCGTCCACTCGCGCGGGTTTACTTCGCCCGTTTACCTATTCGCGATGCTCCCCGAGACGTTGAATTGGCTAATCTATGCGCTGGCCTTCGCACTCGCGGCGCGGTACGCGGGTGAAGATAGGGCGAATCTGCCCCGAATGGCGATCATGCTTCTGGCGGGCGGCGTCTGTTGCGCGGTGGTCGGCATCGTGTCGTTCGGCGGCGTCCCTGGCGCGGAGCGGGTGGCACACCGAGAGTCGGCCACCTTCTTCTCCCCGAACTTCGCGGGCGGATTTTGCGCGCTCCTGCTACCCCTCGCTCTGGCAATATTTTTAGAGGCTGGGGTATTAATCGCGGTCGTGGCATCGGCTTCCGCCACTGGCTTGCTGTTCGCGATGCTGATGATGACCGGGTCACGGGCGGGGCTGGTACTCGCGGGCGTCGGGCTGGTGATCCCGCTTACCTATGCGTTGCGCGGCGGAAAGCGAACTCCGTGGGGTCGGGTGGGCGCGGCGGCGGCGATCCTGCTCCTGTTCGGCATGTTATTCGGCGCGCCGATGCTCGGCCGCGTCGTCGCCCTCCCTGGAACCAACTCGGCGGTTGGCGGCGCGGCACTCCCCGCTACCACGAGCGGCGGCGGCACGGCGGATGATCATTCGGGAGCGTTTCGCAAAGAAACATGGCGGGGGAGTCTGGCTATGGCGAACGCGAACCCCATTTTCGGAGCCGGGCCGGGCACGTTCCCGTTTACCTATCCACGCTACGCGCGCGTCGGCTGGACGGGCCAGGCGCACTCGTCCTACTTACAACTCGCTAGCGAGTCTGGGTACCCCGCGCTCCTGGCACTTATCGTCGGGGTGTGCGGCGCGGTTATCACCAGGGTGAGGCGGGGTCGGGAATCACCAGGCACGAACACTGCGCCCTCCCATTCACTACTGGTGCCAGCCCTGCTCGGCGGGGCGGTTGCCGCGCTGGGCCGGAGCGTGTTCGACTCGGAGTGGATGCTCCTCGCCTGCGGGGTGCCTTTCTTCGCCATCCTCGGGATGCTGGTCGGTACCCGTGAAACCGCGCCCCTGGAACCAGAAAAGTATCCCCCTGCCGCGCGATGGGGAGCCACGCTTTTCCTCGCGGCGTCTCTCGCGCTGACGCTCGTGCTCAGGACCGGTCAAGCCGAACGCGACCGACTGACGCTTCAAGCGCGAACCGACCCGAACGAGACGACCTCGCTCGCGAAGGAGGCGGCGGGGCGAGTAAGCCCTGCCGACCCTCAGTTATACGCGCTTGCCGGAGACCCGGCCACCGCCGCTTTTCTGTCACCGAACGGGAGGCGATTGTACCAGCTCGCCCGCCTCTTCGAGCGGGATGGCGACTGGGATAAGGCCACGAAGATATTCGGAGACGCGCGGAAGGCGGATCCGAACAACCTGCAAACCTTGAAAGCACTCGCGGAGACGCAGACAAAAGGCGGCGACACGACGGGCTCGCTGTTCACCTATCTGGATGTGATCCAGGTGGCCGAGGGGCCAGCCGGTAAAATTCGCGCCCTGCCGGAACTGGTGGACACACTCCCGGCGTTCGCCTATGTGGCGGTCGCGGAAGACTCCCTCAAGCGCGGCGACCTTGACGAGGCAAATGCACGATTCGCCACCGCGCAACGTATCATCGAAGACTACTCCCGAACCGCGCCGCCTTACCAGATCGCTGAACTCGCGACACTCGGCGGGAACGCGGACGCACGCCGCGCCGAGGTGCGTTCCCTTTACACCGACCGCGTTCTTCGGGGGCGGCGCGAAGCCATGAAGCGGCTCGGGAAGAGCAGTGACCAGGAGGTAGGCGCGACGGTGGAAGCGCAAACACTGGAGCGGCTCGACAAGTTCGTGTCCCTGACGCGGCCGGAACCCGCGCCGACCAGCGGTACCCCTACGCCCTGATGCCCCGAGGCGATTCCCGCCCTGGTCAATTAACCCCGATTGAAACAAAGAACGGATGATCGCATGAACAGTTTACGTGTTGCACTTATACAGGTCGCCTACAACCCCGCGCCGGGCGCGATGGCGGGGAAGTACCAGCTACTCGTCGCCGACGCCGCCCGCAAAGGCGCGAAGATCGTGGTACTACCCGAACTTTCACTGTCTCCTTACCTCGGGCTGAAACCGCGTGCCGATTGGGGCACCGAGGAGCCGTTGCCAGAAAGCATCCCGCACGGCGACTCGTGCCGCCTCCTCGGTGAACTCGCGGCACACAACAAAGTTTATGTACTGGGGTCGCTCTACGAGCGCGGGGGGCTGGGCTTTCGCAAGCAGAAGGGGGCGCGATTCAATACCGCCGTGTTGCTCGACCCGGAAGGCAACATCAGCGCGGCGTGTCGCGCCCAACACGTCGCGGTCGGCACCGGCACTTACGAGACCGAGTACTTCGGCGTCGGCAACTCCGACTACCCGGTATTCGGTCTGCCGGACGCACGGGTGGCCATCCCGACCGGCTACGACCTGTGGTTCCCCGAATTGGCGCGTATTCACGCGATGAAGGGCGCGGAGTTGATCCTATCCCCGTCATCGCAGGGCCACCAGAGTGGTGACGCTGACCCGGACGGGCAGGAGGCGTGGGTGGCCGTCTTGCAGTCACACGCTATCATTAACGGAGTTTTCGTCGCGGCTGCTAACAGAGTGGGAACGGAGCAGGGCACCAGATTCTTCGGCTCCAGCGTGATTATAGCACCAGATGGCGCGGTTCTCACGCGAGGGTCAAGGGACGGCGAGGAGGCTATCATCGCCGATCTCGACCCGGCGACGCTGGAGCGGTGGCGCGCCCGGTTCCCGTTCCTCCTACGCCGCGAGCCGCAGACCTACGGCGTGCTGATGGGCCGGTTAAGCCTCAACACGCCGGAGACGGTGACGGAGGAGTGATAGGGGGGTTACACCCCGAACCGCGCCCGCCGCATTAGTTCGGGACCGTCGCAGGGACGCTTCTCGGCATAACCCGCGAGAGGTCGCAGGTGCGTGTGGATAGCGTCGAGAATATCCGCCGGGAATGGGAAGAACGCCTCCTCAATCTCGTCGGGCGGTGTAATCCAGTTGCGGGCACCGACCACGACCGGGGGCGCGTCCAGGTAGTCGAATGCCAACGTCCCGATGGTAGTCGCGAACGTTTGCAGGATACTACCCCGCTCCGATGCGTCGGAGGCGAGCAGGATCTTGCCCGTCTTCTTGACCGACGCGACCACCGGCTCGTAGTTGAACGGCACCAGGGAGCGGGCGTCAATCACCTCGGCGGACAGCCCGTATTGCTCCTCTAGGATCCGCGCCGCGTCCAAGGCGCGGTACAGCGTCGCGCCGACCGTCAGGATCGTCAAGTCGCTTCCCTCGCGTTTGATCTCCGGCTCGCCGATGGGCACTGCGTATGACTCCAACGGGACCCCCTCCGCGCCGCGAAACAACTCCGGCATGTCGTAAAGCCGCTGTGACTCGAAGAAGATAACGGGGTCGGTACCCATTAGTGCGGACGCCATCAATCCTTTCGCGTCGTACGGGGTCGCCGGGAACACGACCTTCAAGCCGGGGATGTGGGCGCACAAAGACGACCAATCCTGCGAGTGTTGCGCCCCATATTTCGAGCCGACCGATACGCGCAGAACGACCGGCATGCGCAGTTCGCCCCCGCTCATGGACTGCCACTTCGCTAGCTGGTTGAATATCTCGTCCCCGGCCCGCCCCATGAAGTCGCAGTACATCAGCTCGACCAGTGGACGCCCGCCCGCGAGCGCGTAGCCGACTGCTGTTCCAACGATAGCGGCTTCGGAGATCGGCGAGTTGAACAGTCGGTGGTACGGCAACGCTTCCGTCAGACCACGATACACCGCGAACGCCCCGCCCCAGTCCCGGTTTTCCTCGCCGTACGCGATCAGCGTCGCATCCTCGTAGAAGCGGGGCAGAATCGCCTCGAACAGGGCGTCGCGTACCCCGATACAGCGCGAGCGGGGGAGCAACTCGCTGTTCTCGCCGACGCCCGAGCGGGAGCGTGCCAGCAGACTTTTCGCGCGCGGGTTCTCATCGAGCGGCAACAGCGTGTCCGGCTCGCGCTCCGGGTCGCACGATAGGACGTGCCCGTTGCTAAACATCGTGCGCTCCAGTAGGTTGTCGACGACGAATAGATCGGCGCGTGGCGAGCCCTCCGGGTCAATAGCTTTGTGGTAGGCGCGTAGCACGGCGGCGTCCACGTACTCGTAGATCATCTCCAGTTCCGCGACGGTCGCCACTTTATTCTGAAGAAGTTCGTTCTTGTACGTGACGAGCGAGTCAACACCCTGCCACTCCTCGATCTCCGTCTTCTCGCGGTACGACGAGGCGTCCGAGGGCGAGTGACCGGAGAAGCGATAGGTGATCGTGTCGAGAAGGACCGGCCCGTCGCCATTTTCCAGCACCGCCCGCTTGCGCGAGATGGCATCAATCACGGCGAGCGGGTTGTAGCCGTCCACGCGCTCCGCGTGACACTGCTCGGGGTTCAGCCCCGCGCCCATCCGGGCGAGTACGCCGAAGCCGCCGGTTTCGCCGACTGGTTGCCCGCCCATACCGTAGAAGTTGTTGACGAAGTTCATAATGAGTGGGAGGCCGCCGCGCGCCGCCCCTTCCCAAAGCGTCTTGAACTGATCCATCGTCGCGAAACAAAGTGCCTCCCAGGTCGGCCCGCAGTTCGCCGACGCGTCGCCGATGTTCGCGATCACGACGCCTGGTTTCTTGTTGACCCGCTTGTAGAGTGCCGCGCCGACCGCGATGTCCGCCGACCCACCCACGATAGCGTTGTTCGGATACACGCCGAACGGGACGAAGAAGGCGTGCATGGAGCCGCCCATGCCCCTATTAAATCCCGTTTCACGCCCGAAGATCTCCGCGAGTGTGCCGTACAGCAGAAAATCAACCGCCAACGCTTTCACCGAGGAGGTGTCCGCGTCGGCTTCGATTGCCCGCAACGCGATGCCGCCCATGAAGCCGCGCATTATCCGCTCCAGTTCGTCGTCCGGCAACTTCTCGATGGCGGACAGTCCCTTCGCCAGGATCTCGCCGTGCGAGCGGTGTGAGCCGAAAATATGGTCGTCAACGCCGAGCAGGAACGCCTGCCCGACCGCCGACGCCTCCTGCCCGATAGATAGGTGCGCGGGACCCCGGTGATCGTACGGCGAGCCTTTGTACCCTCGCTGGATTTTAACCTCTTGGAGCATGTTCTCGAACGCCCGGATGATCGCCATGTCGCGGTAAATACGGATCAGGTCGGGCGCGGCGAACCGTCCCATTTCGTCCGCCATTGTTCGGGCGTACTGGTTGATCGGGATCGGGGAAAAGGAGACATGCCCCGCGCGGCGGACTTCCTCGGGGCGGATCATAAGGGCTTTCGGCATCGGTTTACTTTCTGGCGGCGTCGTAATGCGTACAGGATAGCATGGAAAAACGCGGCAAGTCAAGTACAAACGAAAACAAACGAAAGTTAATCGGGATGGTATGCGCGGAGGAGTCAGTTACGATTCGCGTCAGTCTCTTCCATACGCGCCCGCCGCGCCTTGACCCGCGCGTTGCCCCTGGTTATACTAACGGCATCAACCCTGTCCCGACGAAGGAAATAATTTAACTGATGGCGACCGAATCACCCGCACCACAGAGCCTTTTAACCGATGTGCGCACCTTCCCGCCGAGCGCGGCGTTCTCCGCGCAGGCGAACATGAGCGATCCCGCGATCTACGAAGCGGCGAAGGCCGACCGCGAGGGTTTCTGGGCGGGCTGGGCGAACAAACTGGAGTGGATCGCGCCGTTTCATACCGTATGCGAGTGGAACCCGCCGCACGCCAAGTGGTTCCTCGGCGGCAAGCTTAACATCGCCGCGAACTGCCTGGATCGGCACATCAAAACCGACAAGCGTAACAAAGCGGCGATTCTTTTCGAGGGTGAGCCGGGCGACACACGGGTACTGACGTATTACGATCTGTGGCGGGAGACGAACCGCTTCGCGGGCGTGCTGAAACACCTGGGCGTGGGCAAGGGGGACCGCGTGACGATCTACCTGCCGATGATCCCCGAAGCCGCGATCGCGATGCTCGCCTGTGCCCGCATCGGCGCGATCCACACAGTAGTATTCGGCGGGTTTTCGGCGGAGTCGCTACGCGAGCGCATCAACGATTCTCAGAGCAAGGTGCTGGTGACGGCGGACGGGGGTTACCGGCGCGGGAGCGCGGTTCATCTGAAAACGGCAGCGGACGCGGCACTCGAGAATGACGCGTGCCCGACCCTGGAAAGCGTCGTCGTCTACAGCCGGTTGCCCGACCCGCGCCACGTGCCGATGACCGAGGGGCGCGACCACTGGTGGCACCGCCTGATGGAGACGGCACCACGACTGGTCGAGCCGGAAGTAATGGACTCGGAGGACCCACTCTATATACTGTATACTTCCGGCTCGACTGGGCACCCTAAAGGCATCCTGCACACCACTGGGGGCTACCTGACCCAGGCGCACGCGACCTTCGTGTCGGTATTCGACTGCAAAGATTCCGACGTCTACTGGTGTACCGCCGATGTCGGCTGGGTGACAGGCCACTCGTACGTCGTGTACGGGCCGCTCGCGGCGGGCGCGACCGTGCTCATGTATGAAGGGGCACCCGACTTCCCCGCCCGTGACCGGTTCTGGGAGATCATCGAGAAATACGGCGTGACCCTGTTTTATACCGCTCCGACCGCTATCCGGGCGTTCATGAAGTGGGGGACGGAACACCTGGAGAAGCACGACCTGTCGTCGCTACGGCTTCTGGCATCGGTCGGCGAGCCGATCAACCCCGAGGCGTGGATGTGGTACCACACGCATGTCGGGGGTGGGCGTTGCCCGATAGCCGACACCTGGTGGCAGACCGAGACGGGTGCGCACATGGTCGCGCCGCTTCCAGGCATCGTCGCCACGAAGCCCGGCTCGGCGACGTTCGCGTTCCCCGGAACCGACGTGGACGTGGTGGATGAGAACGGCGACACGGCACCGGCGGGAACCGACGGATTTCTGGTGATCCGCTCGCCCTGGCCTTCCATGCTCCGCACGCTCTGGGGTGACGACGACCGCTATAAGAAGACCTACTGGGCGAAGTTTGGTGACAAGAACCTGTACTTCGCTGGGGACGGCGCGCGGCGAGACAAGGATGGCTACTTGTGGCTCCTGGGGCGAGTAGATGACATCATGCTTGTCGCGGGACATAACATCTCCACGATGGAGGTGGAATCCGCCCTCGTCTCGCACCCGGCGGTCGCGGAGGCGGCGGTGATCGGGCGTACCCACGAGATCAAGGGGCAAGCCATCGCGGCGTTCGTGACGATCAAGGAGGGGATACGCCAGACGTCGGAGCTAGCGGGCGAGTTAAAGGCACACGTCGCGGCGAAGCTCGGCCCCATCTGCCGCCCCGACGACGTGTTGTTCACGGCGGAACTGCCCAAAACACGCTCCGGCAAGATCATGCGCCGATTGTTGCGCGATATAGCGGAGGGGCGGGCACTCGGGGACATGTCAACGCTCGCGGACGCGACCGTAGTAGCGGGCCTCAAAGACAAGTACGAGAACGCCGAAGGGTAGGCGTTCCCACGTCACCGGGCGCGGTACAATCACTCCATGCCAATAATGCTCGAACTGGGGGAGATAGAGGCCGATGCCCACAGGGCGGCTCAATCGGCGGGGATGGAGTTGCCCGATTTCCTGCGCGAGGCGGTCGCGGCCAAGATCCGCGAGAACAACTTCGCCGTCGCGCGTTCCTTCGAGTCCTGGACAGACGGCGAGTTGATCGCGGAGATCAAAATCGGCTTCCCCGGTGGGTTTCGACAACGCTATCGTGAGCTACGGAGACGCAGATCGGATGCGATCCTGACCGACAGCGAACGGGATGAGCTTCTGCGCTGTAGCGAGCGTGTGACACGGCGCGACGCGCAACGGCTACCGCTTCTTCTGGAATTGGCCAGTCACCATAAAACGGACGTGCCGACACTCATAAACGATCTGCAACTTCGCCGTCACGTCGCTTAGTATGCGCCGTAGCTTGCGGGGCGCGGTGGAGGCGCGGGCGATGCGACGATGCGAGTACTGCCGAAGTCCCGCCACGCACACGACCAATGTTTATGAGGTTGAGCATATCCTGCCGGAGGCGCGGGGCGGCACCGACGCCATGGACAACCTCGCGTTCTCCTGCTCCGGGTGCAACACCTACAAGCAGACCGTGGTCTCTGCGGTTGACCCTGTTACACAGCTTCAGACACCGCTGTTTAACCCGCGGCTGCAAATATGGGATGACCATTTCGCATGGTCTGATGACGGCGTTCGCGCCGTGGGCATTACTCCAGTCGGGCGCGTGACTGTACAGCAACTACGCATGAACCGGGAGCCGGAGACCGAATCACAGAGCAAGAACGGCAGGAACTAATCGCTACCTCTGACCGTGTGCTCGCGCGAGATGCGGATCGGATTCCTTTGCTCGCGGAGCTATCGCGCCGGTGGAACCTAGATTTGCTAAATCTCGTTCTAGGGTGTTCGATGCCTAAACCTATCCCCGCCGCCATCACTGTTGCCTCGCCCGATCCCGTGGTACTCGCCTATGAAACGGCGCACAGCAAAATAATGACCGGATTCGGGACGGCACCCAAGCATATTTCTAGTCGCCCCATCCCGGTACCGCCGAAGAACGCCACCAAGCGTGAACGACGCGAAGTCTATGCCAAGGAACTAAATCAAATCACGCTCGCCGCCCAGTCTTCGCTCACCCGCCTCGACGCGCTAAATCCACATACCTCCACCTCCATGCGCGAAATTCATCAGGCGACTCGTGACCTTTTGTTGACGTACCGCGACGGCAACGCCGCATACGTCACTCCTATCCGGCGCGGAGATCGGAAAGAGACGGATCGGCTGGGTACGAAATCGGAGGAGGATACGAAAGCGGCATTCGCCCGCCTCCGGGCTATTTTGCGCGAGGGGTTAATCCGCGAGGGCAAAACACCCCAGCAGGCCGATGAATTGACCTCGGAAATGGTCCTCTAGACACCGTCCTGTTCCGTCGCTGGAGGAGCCGATCCCTGTGTCCTTGTTGCCCGGCGTTGACCCGACACCATCAGTTTGCTATACTTAGCGGGCACGGCCAACGAGATGCCGCAACGTTTTATGCAAGGGATGACAAACTACCATGGCTTACGAACCGCAAAAAAGCGATAAGTTCACCTTCGGACTCTGGACAATGGGCAATCCGGGACGCGATCCGTTCGGAGACCCCGTCCGAAAAGGCTTCACGCCGGTGGAGATGGTGCAGGAGCTAGGCAAAATAGGTGCCTACGGGGTGAACTACCACGACAATGATCTAGTACCGTTCGGGACGCCTGCCGCCGAGCAGGATCGAATTGTCGCCGAGTTCAAGCAGGCGCTAACCGACAACGGGATCGTAGTGCCGATGGCGACCACGAACCTGTTCGGGCACCCCGTCTTTAAAGATGGCGCGTTCACGTCGAACGACTCGCGCGTTCGGGCGTTTGCGATGCAGAAGGTACTACGCTCCATGGACCTCGGCTACGAACTCGGGGCGCGAGTCTATGTGTTCTGGGGCGGACGCGAGGGCGCGGAAGTAGACGCGGGTAAGGACGCAGTGACGGCGGTGAAGCGAATGCGCGACGCGATAAACTTCGTCTGCGACTACTCGAAGGAACAGGGCTACGAGTACAAGTTCGCGCTGGAAGCGAAGCCCAACGAGCCGCGCGGCGATATTTATCTGCCGACCACGGGCGCGATGCTCGGTTTTATCGCGACGCTCGCACACCCGGAGATGGTCGGGGTTAATCCCGAAGTCGCGCACGAAACGATCTCCGGGTTGAACTTCTATCACGCGGTCGCGCAGGCGGTGGACGCGGGAAAACTTTTCCACGTTGACCTGAACGGGCAGAAAGTCGGGCGGTTCGATCAGGACTTGCGCTTCGGCCAGGAGGACGCGAAGAACGCGTTCTTCCTCGTGCGGCTCCTGGAAAACTACGGGTTCGAGGGGATGCGCCACTTCGACGCGCACGCCCTGCGTACCTCGGATCGCGCCGACGTGATCGAGTTCGCCAAAGGCTGTATGCGCACGTACCTGATTCTGAAGGAGAAGGCAAAGCAGTTCGACGCGGACCCGGTGGTACAGGAGATCCTTGCGGGCTTGAACGCATCCGGTGACCCCGAATCCGACACGTTCTTCGACGGCGGCTTCACGGCGGACAAGGCGCAAACGCTGAAAGCGAAGCAGTTCGACGTGGACGCGCTCGCGGCGAAATCGCTCCCCTACGAGAAGTTGGACCAGCGCACCTTCGAGATTCTACATGGCGTCGCCTGACGGCATCCGACCGGTACGCCGGGTTACGATACAATGGCCGTATCGTAACCCGACGGAGGCTCCACTTTCCTTGAATACACTAACCCGTTCCATGCGCTTCTAGCGACTGTTCCCTTGTTCGGCGACCCGCCGCCCGCCGACCCGCCCCCGCGCATTTCGCGCCGCTCCCCGCATTACCGCTTCGCGCTATATGTCGCGGCGGGCTACTCGTACGAGGACGCGTGCCGCTGCCTCGGCGTCAGCGCGCGGACGGCGGAACGCTGGCGTACTGCGCTCCGCAAAACGGCGACGGCGTACTTCGGTCGCCCCGTGACCTACGAATACGCCGTTCGCGTCGCGCTCGACCCCGAACTGCGCGGCTTGTGCGAAGCGGTGCGGGCATCCCCGCACTGAACCGCGTTACACCCTTGTCAAGCCAGGAGTGACACGCGATAATGAATCCAGCGAGGTGGGGGAGTGGTCACCCCGTCGGTCTCATAAGCCGAAGACGCGCGTTCGATCCGCGCCCACGCTCTATCACGGAGGATGGCGGAGCTCAGATTCCGCCACCCTCGGACTCGAGCCTTGCCCGAACGTGCATCACAAAGTCGCTGAGTTCGGCTAGCGACTCAGGACGCACAAGCAGAAAGTCAATGCCTGATAAGTAGCCGGACATCGCCGTTGCGTTCATCTCCTTTTCCTCACGCCCCGACTCGACAAGCAATAGCACTTTGAGTGGGACACGTTGCCGGACGCTCAGAAGGAACGGCATTAACTCCCACACGGTGACGTTCCCGATCCGCTCGGATAGCATCACTAAGTCGCCTGGTTGGAACAGATCCAGGGGTGCGGGTGCCGCGTCCTGCCTCTGGATGAGGAATCGCACGAACTCGGCGGGATCCGGCACGGTGCGCACCGGATTCCACCCCGCCTGTTTCAGCATGTCTGCGAGCTGGGTTTGGTACGCCGGATCAAGATTCGGTGCCACCAACACGGCACGGTTGTTTTCCGGGATAGTCATCGGTTTGTACTCCTGTAGCAATTCGGCGAGCGAGGCGCGACCCCGCGCGAGTATCCATTTGATGGTGCCCTCTGGGCGATTGAGGGAAGTAGCAATCTCCTTTACGGACGCCCCCTCGAGATAATATAGTTGCACTGCCCGCGCCTGATCGGGTGATAGACTGGTGATCGCCGAGCGGACGCTGACACGGAGTTCATCCACTCGTTCGACTCTGGGGCGGGTTTGGAAGGCATCGGTATCAAGGACGTCATTATGACGGCGGCGATTTCGGATGCGCCGCGACTCGTTGCGGACGATGGCTCGGGCCCACGGGACGAACTGCTCGGGGCTTCCGAGGCGGTGTATGAATCGGCAGACGCGCACTACCGACTCGGCAACGGCGTCCCGCGCATCTTCGTACGAAGCCAGTTCGCGGTAAGCGATCTGGTACCAGTCGGCGCGGTGTCGTTCGACGATTCTGCCGAGTGCGTCCGAGTCACCTGTTGTCGCTTTCACCGCCAGACGAAAATCTGTGTTCACGACGTATAAGGCCGCGTGGGGCCGGATTCGGTTGGCGCGATGACCTACTTCTCGAGGTCTGGGGCGGGGGAAGCTACCGCACCCCCGCCCCGTGCAAATTACCGGTACAGGGGGCCGAAGTTCGCGCAGGCGCGGTAGTCGGCGGCTTCGGCGTCTGCGTTGCCGAACCGCGTCCATGTCGAGGGGCGGAATATTTGGTCTGCCGCGACGTTGTGCATGTCAACCGGGATGCGGAGCATCGCGGCGAGCGTGATCAGATCCGCGCCGACATGCCCGACGCAGATCGCGCCGTGGTTCGCGCCCCACGCGTTCATCACGGAATAAACGTCGGTGAACGCGCCGCTCCCGGAGAGGTTCGGGGCGAACCAGGTCGTCGGCCACGTCTCGTTGGTGCGCTTATCGAGAACGTCGTGGACGTGTGCGGGCAGGTCCACCGTCACCCCTTCGGCGATCTGCAAGACCGGCCCGAGCCCCTTGACCAGATTGAGGCGGAACATGGTGCAGGGGATGCCGCCCTTCGTGGTGAAGTCGGTAGACCACCCTCCGCCGGGGAAGTACTCCGTGACCGACGCGCCCCACTTCGTCGCCTTCAAACAGGCTTCCGCCTCTTCGGACGTGATCTGTGAGAATGGCTTCAGAGTCGGCTTGCCTTCCGAGTCGGTCATTTCGCCCGTCCAATCCAGTGCGGCGGGGCCGGAGTTGATCAGATGAAGCAATCCGCCCGCCGCCGCGCCTTCGAGAGCGTAACCCGAAACGCGCTTTACAGCGTCTGCGGACCAATACGTACGCACGTCGGCGAAAAGTTGCGCGGTCCCGCCCGTGAGCAGATGCCCGAGCACCATTGAAGCTCCATTCATAGCATCGTTCTCGGTCGCCACGATGTAGGGCTGGCGGATCCCGTCCCAGTCGAAGGACGTGTTCAGAATCGCCTCCAGGAAGTCGCCGTTCGGGAAGTGATCGGTCCAGTTACGTTGCCCCTGGAACCCGCCTGCAATCCCGTTATGACCGCGCGACTCCTCCACAAAACCCATCCCGGCGAGTTTCGGATTGCCGATCAGGAGGTCACGGGCGATCAGAGCCGTCTTGACTGAGATGGCCCACTCTTCGTTCTTGCGCTCGCGGGAGCGTTGCTTCTCGGCGGGGTTGGTATCAGCACCCTCCGGGCAATTCGCCTGAACCCAGGCGAGAGCGCGGTCGTACTCGGCGTGGTCGTAGATCTGCCGGTCAATGCGGCGCACAAACTCGGTCATATCCACCGACTCGACGCGCATCCCGAGATACTCCTCGAAGAACGGCTGATCCACTATGGAACCCGCTATCCCCATGGAGACGCCGCCCATCGCCACATAGGACGTGCCGCGCAGACTGGCGACGGCGAGACCCGCTCGGGCGAATCGCAGGATCTTTTCCCGCACGTCATCCGGGATGCTCGTGTCGTCCGAGTCCTGAACTTCGCGCCCATAGATGCCAAACGCAGGCACGCCCTTCGCACTATGCGCGGACAGAACGGCGGCGAGATAGACGGCACCGGGCCGTTCCGTGCCGTTGAACCCCCAGATCGCGGTCGGGACGCGGTTGTCCAGCACCATCGTCTCCGAACCGTAGCACCAGCAGGGCGTGACGGTCAGCACGACTCCGACATTCTCGCGGGCGAACAGCGCGGCGCAATCGGCGGCTTCGGCGGCTCCACCGATGCACGACGGCGCGATAATGACCTCGACTGGCAAGCCGCACGCGTGCCGTATACCATCAGTGATCAGCGCGGCGGTTGCTTTCGCCATATTCATCGTCTGTTCTTCCAGCGATTCGCGAACGCCCCCGTAGCGGCCATCAATAGTAGGGCGAATGCCGATTTTCGGCAAAGGGGTTCGGAGGCGGTTAGTCGGCGCGTTGACTATCATGGGAGGTAAAACCTTTCGAGAAAAATCCACGACGAAGCACATATCTGACCCCGCCGCGCAACAGTTCATCCGCGCGCCACGGTTTTCCTGCTTTTCGCCTCCGTTAGGGTACTCTATCCGGCGGAGCCGTCTGTCCGCCGGGCGGCGAGGCGGGCGTGATCGTTTGTCCTGCGGCGGGTGTGCCTACCGGTGCGGTCGCCGACGCGGCGCGCGCGATCCCGCTGATCCGACTCGCGTACCCGACGGCACGGGCAAGGCGGGCGTCAGCCGAGTAAAAGTCATAGATCGCCTGGACGAGGTTTGTTTGGGCCTGTACGAGCGTGGTCTGCGCCTGGATCACTTCCACGATGCTCCCAACACCCTCGCGCCGTGATTCGACGGCGGCGTCATAGTTAATCTGGGCGGCTTGTTGCGCGGACTCGGCGGCGGGGATCGCGGCGCGCGACTGGGTGAGGGTGCGCCAGCCCTGTTCTACCTCGACCGCGACTGACTGCCGCAGTTGTGTCAGGATTGACTCGGAGTTACGCGCGTTCGCCTGGGACTGTCGTACCTGCGAGCGCGTCAAGAAGCCGTCGAAAAGCGGGTAGGAGACGGTTAAGTTGACCAGCCGGTTCTGCGTGTTCTGGAAGTCCGTGGCCCCGGTCGGCAGTATTTGATACCCTTCACTTAAAGAGAGGTTTGCCTGCAACCCGTTATTTATGCGTGAGATCCCGACGGCGGTCTGGCTGACTTCGACATCCTGTTGGGAGCGGGCGATGTCCGGGCGCGAGCGGTAGGCGGTTCCGGCCAGGGCGTCAATCGTCTGCGTGTCCGTCAGGGCGGGAGCGGCGGGCGCGTTCAGCGCGGTGATCGGGGTATTCTCGGTGGGCGCGGGGACATCCGCTATCGTTAGCGGCTGCCCGCCGACGATCCCGATGCTCTGCTTTAATTGTGCCTGCGACACCGCCGCGTTGTTCTGCGCCTGCAACAAGGCGACCTGCGCGTTCAGCAGGTCCGCCCGCGCCTGATAGATGTCCTTGCGGGCGGCCACCTTCGCCTCTACCTGCGCCTGCACCACCGCCAGCGTGTTCCGCGCGCGGGCCACTTGCTGCTCGGAGACTTTGACGAGTGCTGCGGTCCGTAGCGACGTGAAGTAGTTGCTCGCTACGTCCGCGATCACGCGTTGCCGGGTGTCCTCCTCAGAGAATCGCTGGCCGCGCAGAGACTGCCGCGCCTGCTTATTATTGAGTTCGCGACTGAAGGAGTCGAACACGGTAAACGAAGCATTAGCGTCAATTTGTTTCGTGTCCGTCGTCCGTCCGGCGTTGATGACAACGGGCACGCCGCCCACGAACTGTGTCGTTTGACCGTCTGTAAAGCGATTCTGATAAGTATAGACAGGCTGTAGGCGCGGGTAGTAACCGGACTGTTGCGCCTTGAGCCTCTCCTGACTGGCTTCGCGGTTCGCTTGCGCCTGCGCGATAGTGGGTTGCAAGCGGAGCGCGAACCCGATAGCGGCTTCGAGAGTGAGCGGCTGGGGCAGAGAAGCGACCTCGTTTTTGCCGGGTGTAGGCGGGGCGACCTGGTCGGTAGGTCTCGGTGCCTTCTGTTCGTTCTTGGGAAAGTCGATGCCCTTTTGGGCCGACTCTTTTGGGGGCGCGGCGGGTACGTCTTGTGCCCGAGTGGCGGCGGACGTGAGACAGATTGCCCCGACAAAAACGGATGTGGCGGCAAGCGACGGCTCGCCCCGCCGGAACGACTTTTTAACGGTCACGAAGACTGATTCCTCCCGCAGTACCGGGGGAATCTCGTGGCCCACGGTGCGATTGCTGATTGTTCGGTATACTCATATTCAAGCGGACAAAACTGAAAACTTTATGAAAATCTACACACGAACCGGCGACGCCGGTGACACGGGACTTTATGGCGGGCAACGGGTCAGTAAAGATGACGTTCGCGTCGAATCCTACGGAGCCGTGGACGAGGCAAACGCCGCGCTCGGCGTCGCCTCGGCCCACCTTACCGACAACGATCTACGTGTGTTAGTTGCACGTTTACAAAGCGAATTGTTCGTGGTCGGTGCCGACCTCGCGACGCCGCTCGCGCGCGACGAATCGGCGGGCAAGGCGATTGTACCGCGGATCGGCGAAGAGCACGCGACCGCGCTGGAACTCGTAATTGACTCCTACGAGGCCGAACTTGCCCCGCTCCGGAGTTTCATACTGCCGGGCGGGGATCCCGGATCCGCCCACCTGCACTTAGCCCGGACGATCCTGCGCCGGGCCGAACGCAGAACCGTGACCCTCCTCCGCGACGATCCGGAGGGCACTAATGACGCGGTGTTGCCCTACCTGAACCGGCTAGCTGACCTAGTATTCGTGCTCGCCCGCGTCGCGAACCATCGTGTCGGTGTCGGCGATGTTCCCTGGACCCGCCCCGGAGGCGCGTGAGCGGGCGCGGAACAGCCGGAACGTGCGATATAATCTAAGCCGGAATCTAAGAATGCCGGAACCATTGGGAAACGCGGGTAGACCCGTGCCTTCGCGTGAGACTTCGTCCACCCTCTCCCTCCACGCGGACAGCGCGGGCGACCGGTTGCCCCCCCTCCCGTCCGTGGAGCGACTCACGACGTATCTGCGCTCGCTCGTCGAAATGCGGATCGCCGGTACGGAGACTGTATCTTCGGCGGAGATCGAGCGGAGCACGGGCATCAACGCCGCGCAGTTCCGTAAAGACCTTTCCCACTTCGGGGACTTCGGCAAGCCCGGCGTCGGCTACAGCGTCGAGGAGTTAGAGATCCGGATATCGCGCATCCTCAAAATCCACGAGTTGCAACCGATACTGCTAATCGGTGCCGGGAACCTGGGGGCTGCGCTGGTCGGCTATCCCGGACTAGAAGAGCACAAGTTTCACATCGTCGCCGCATTCGACAAATCACCGGCGAAAATCGGGCGGCGAATCGGTAGCGGCATGGAGGTGTTCGACTTCGACCGGCTGGGCGAAGTCAACCGCGACATCGGGGCGCGGATGGCAATTCTGGCAGTGCCGCCGCTCGCCGCGCAGAGCGTCGCGGACGTCGCCATCGCGCAAGGGGTGAGCGCGATCCTGAACTTCGCTCCGGTTCTTCTTCGCGTGCCCCGTCACGTGATCGTGCGCAACGTCTCCTTTTTACAAGAACTCGCGGTGCTCTCCTACCACCTCTCGGAAGGTACCGCTGATTCAGCAAGGAAGGGTATGAAATGAACGATGTCACTTCCGGAACGGCAAGTCTCTGGTGGCTGGGACAGGGCGGCTTCGTCTTCGAGGGGCCCCTGAGCGGCCCGCTCGTTGTTGACCCCTACCTGTCTAATTCGGTGGGCGACAGCGGAGGGCCGGGGCGACTGTTCCCGGTGCCAGTCGCGCCCGCCGATCTGCGGGTGTCAGCGATCATCCTCACGCATGATCACATTGACCACACCGATCCCGACTCGCTGATCCCGCTGGTCGCCGCGAATCCCGACGCGCCCATCTACGCCCCGCCGGAGTCGGTGGCACACCTCGCGCGTCTGGGCATCACCGGCGACAAAGTTCACCCCATCGGGCGGGACGCTACTTACGCGCTTCCCGGCGTGACGATGCACACTACGCACGCGGAACATACTCCAGACTCGGTGGGGCTTGTGTTCGAGTTCGAGGACGGGCCGACGATCTACCACACGGCGGACACGGAGTACTTCGACGCCATCGGCGGTGCCAAGCGTTTCGCGCCCGACTTGCTCTCGATATGCATCAACGGCCGCTGGGGAAATATGAACATTGTGGACGCCGTATGCGCCACGCGGGAGATCGCGCCACGGCTCGTGCTCCCGATGCACTGGGGGCTGTTCGCCGAGAACACGGCGGATCCCGACGAGTTCGCGCGACAGCTACACGCATCGGATTCTGAGGCGGAACCCGTATTGCTCCCCGCGGACGGTTTTGCCCGCTACACGATCCCCCGACAGGGAGCATAGCGCGGCGATGTTCACGCGCCTCCCCCGCCTCCAAACCTGGCTGTTTCTGGGTGCTCTGTTAGCATCCGCGTCGGTCGCGCTATGGCTCGGGTACGTGTTGCGTCGCCCCGCCGCCGCGTCCCAGCCCGCTCAGACACCGTTACGGGTTACCGTGATCAATGTGGGGCAGGGGGGAGCGACCCTTATACGCACCCCAGGTGGCGGCACGGTACTTATAGGTGCCGGGCCGACCGAAGCGGGCAGCGATGTGGTTCAGGCTCTACAGAACGCTGGGGTCAAGCACATTGATCTGCTAATACTGCCATACCCGTACGCGGAAGCCATCGGCGGGGTGCCGGAACTGTTCGAGGAGTTCCAGGTCAAGACCATACTGGAACCCGGCGGGGAGCGGGTCAACGCGCACATCACCGACGCGGCCCGTCTCGCTCACCAGTTTCAGACGGATTGGCAAACGGTGCGCGCTGGTAAGACATTCATTTTTCCCGGCGATCACGTCGTTGTTGAGATCCTGGCACCGGAGCAGATTACCCCCGGCTGGAGGGCAACGGATAACTCGCTCGTGATCGCGGTCCGCTATGGCAAGACCCGATTCCTCTTCGCGGGGGGCACAGGCAGTCGTGGCGAACGCGCCCTCCTTTCCCGTGCGCCCGACCTGCGGGCGGACTGGCTACTCGTCGCCCGCTCCGGCAGTGATGAGGCATCCTCATCCGAGTTCCTTCGGTCGGTCAACCCGTCGTTCGCCGTGATCAGCGTCGGGCCTAACCGCGACGGTCTGCCGGGTAGCGCAACTCTGACCCGGCTCCAGGCGACCGGGGCGCGGGTGTTCCGCACCGACGAGAAGGGGGGACAGAGTCTGTCCTTCACGAGCGACGGTAACGAGGTGATGTACGGCGATGCCGGTAAGGATAAGTGATCCCATGCAAAACGAAACGATACGCATATTAACACCCGCCGATAAGCCCGCTTACATGCGGCTGATGGCACAAGCATTCGGGCGCGGGCGCGTCGCCACGGAGGAGGATTCGGTCTGGGAAGAAGACTTCGGCTCGGAGACGGCGGGGGCCTGGGCGGGCGGCGAGTTACGCGCGGTGGTGACGGTTCGCCCTTTCGCCGTGCATTGGGCGAGCGCGAGGGGGGGATTGCTCCCGATGGGCGGCGTCGCGGGGGTCGCGACCAGCGTGGAGACGCGGGGGCGCGGGTATGTTGACCGGCTACTACGCGACTCGCTGGTTCGAATGCGAGTGGCAGGCCAGGTCGTGAGCGCGTTGTATCCTTTCTCGTGGGGGTTTTACCGGAAGTTCGGCTGGGAGTGGGTGGGCGAGAAGCGGACGATCACACTTCCATTGCGCGAGATCAAGTCTACGCCGGAGGCGCGGTTCGTGCGCGAGGTGCCGACGGAATCCGCTCGCGCTCTACTCGCGCCGATTTACGAACGGTTCGGGGAGGCGCGCCGTGGCGTGTTCACGTCGGAATCTCATCAGTGGGACAAGAAGTTAGCACATGACGACGAGCGGACGACGTTCGCTTACGCCTATTTTCCGGGCGGAGGCGACACGCCTACCGCGTACCTACTCTGGCGGTATGAAGAGGACGGGTCGGAGAACGGCGAGATACGTGAGTTCGTGGCGACCACGCCGGACGGGTATGGTGCCTTGGTCGGTTTGCTACACAACTTGGGGACACAGTGCCGCGCGGCGACAATAACGGCACCATCCGACACGCCGCTCTGGTCATACCTGTACCACTGGGACGTGAAGACGCGGGTCGAGCCTACGTTTCAAGCGAGGGTAGTGGATGTCGCCGCCGCGATGGGCAGTCTCGTCCGACCGCAGGAACTAGTGGATGGTGCGACCGTCACGCTACAGGTGAGTGATGAAGCCGCGCCGTGGAACAACGGGACGTTCGAGGTAGCGGGGGACGGGGACAGATTGAGTTGTTCGCCGACGCTGGAACTCGGCGAGCCGGACGTGACACTGGACATCGCGGCGTTCTCACAAGGGTTCTGGGGGTTCCCCTCTCTGGGCGCGCTCCGGATCGCGGGCCGCGTCCGTGTGAACCGTGAGGCAGGCTACGAGACGCTGTCGCGCATCCTGCCCGCCTCCCCGGTGTTCACAATGGACTATTTCTAGGCGACGCGCTAGCTATACTGACGCATTGTCAGCACGACCTTGCCCATTATTTGGGCGTCCTTGGTGATGATCGGACGCAGGTGAGGATTCTCCGGTTGGAGACGGATGCCATTCTCGCCCGCTGTGTAGAACGTTTTCACCGTCGCGTCCTCGCCGCCGAGTAGCGCGACCACGATTTCGCCGTTTACCGCCGTCGCCTGCTTGCGCACGACGACGATATCACCGTCGAAAATCCCAGCATTGATCATCGAGTCGCCCTTAACGCGCAGGGCGAAGCACTCGCAGTCGCGGGGGATCATCGTATCGGGGAGGGGGATATTATCCTCGACATGCTCGATCGCCGTCATTCCCATACCTGCGGACACCTTCCCGACGAGCGGGACTGTCACCGTGCGGCGGCGCGCCATCGGGGCACCGTCCTGTAGAATCTCTACCGAACGATACTTGTAAGGGTCGCGCTTGATAAACCCCTTGTGCTCCAGTTGATTCAGATGCTTCTGTACCGAGCAGGAGGAGCGTAGCCCGGTGACTTTACCGATCTCGCGTACCGTGGGGGCTTGCCCGTCCCGGAGCAGTGCCTTGCGTATCACTTCCAGAATCTCTTGTTGTTTGGCGGATATATTATCGCCCGTGTTACCGCGCTTCGCCGGGGTATTCGCCCGGCCTATGTTGCCCGTTCCTGTCATTGCCATGTGTTGCCTCACTTCAGCTGCGGATTGACCCCGACAAGCATTGGGGTGAAAAGTTGTTTTCAATATACCCTCACATGATAAAAAAGGCAAACAAAAAGTTGCCACTTTGGCAAACAAAGAGTTGACAAACAATTGGCGAACGGATACAATGCTCTTGGCGAACTTACTGTTTGCTAAAAACCGCGTTCCGGTTTAACCGGCGGCGAAACAGTGTACAGTTAGACTGTTGTTTGTTGCCTCAAGGCAACCCAGGGAGGATGAGAAATGGCTATTGTAATGAGTAATGGCGACAGGGCCTTCCAGGCAGATGATGTGGCGACGGCACCGGCGATTACGGTATCGCCCCGACGCCGCCTCCAGATTATTGCGCTGGGGCAGGGGGTGGTGTTTGCCGCTGCTGTGTTCGCGATGGGTAGCTTTGCCCTGGCGGGTATCCGCGAAGCGACCACACATAGCGGGGGTACGGTGCTCAGTCCCGCGGTTCCTATGACGGTAGGGCAGGGCGAGACGATGTGGAGTCTGGCCAAGCGGTATGGGGATCCGCGCATGTCGCAGTTGGACCGCCTGGATGTTTTGGCGCGGGCAAACGGTTTAGCCCCTAGTGCAAATCTTCACCCAGGGCAACGGTTGCTAGTGCCGGTCGAGAATCCTTGCGAGGCGGCGCATCTCCAGCCGGTGATGGCTTCGCGGTGATCTAGTCCAGCGTCCAGATAGGCAGTTCAAGCGCGAAGTGGCAGGCAGAGCGGTGCGGCAAGTAGCCGTTATCCCCCGCCGGTTTCTGGTTTATATCTATGTACGGAGGATCCCGCTCGGCACAGACAGCCTGGGCGAAAGAACATCGCGTCCGGAAGCGGCAACCGCTCGGCATATTGACGGGGGAGGGCGGGTCGCCTTCCAGAGGGGCGTGCTCACGGCGGCGGGCGGGGTTCGGGCGCGGTGCCGCGTCGAACAAAGACCGCGTGTACGGGTGACGTGGGTTGTGGTACAGTTCCTCCGCGCTGGCTATTTCCACTATTCGACCTAAGTACATGACGGCGACGCGGCGGGCGGCATGGCGGATCAGCGAAAGGTCGTGCCCGACGAAAAGATAGCTGATACCCCTTTCCTGTTGCAGGTCCATCAGCAAGTTCACGACTTGCGCCCGCACGGAAATGTCTAGCGCGGACACCGGCTCGTCCAGCACGATGAAAGCCGGGTCGAGTGCCAGCGCGCGGGCGATCCCGATGCGTTGCCGCTGACCACCCGAGAACTCGTGCGGGAATCGGGTTGCCACTTGCGGATTCAGACCAACTCCCGAAAGTAGCTGTGCGACACGCTCCTGACGCTCTCTCGGCGTCTTGTAAATGTCGTGTATTTCCAGTGGCTCCCCGACGATCTGTCCGATAGACAGCCGTGGTGAGAGCGACGCGAACGGGTCCTGGAAAACCATTTGCATCCGCTTTCGTGCCGAACGTAGTTCCGCCTCGGACAGCACGGTCAGATTCCTGCCCTCGAAGGTGACGCGGCCGGACGTGGGCGGAAGCAGTCGCAACACGGCGCGCGCGGTGGTAGATTTCCCGCAACCCGATTCGCCGACTAGACCGAGCGTCTCGCCCGCGCTGATCTCGAATGATACGCCGTCCACGGCGCGGACGGTTTGCCCGCCGCCGAGTGGGAAGTGGACGTGCAGGTTCTCGACCGAAAGCAGACTCATCGGGCTAACTCCGGAATGACCCGCAGGTGACACCGCACCAGATGATCGGGACCCAGATTCACCTTCGGTAGCGGGTTTTCGCACAGCCCCGGAACCGCCTCCGGGCAACGGGCGCGGAAGGGACAGCCGGTGATGGCGGAGGCGTCGGTAGGCGGCTGGCCTTTAATAAAAGGGAGTCGAGTCGCGCCTTCGGGAATGGCTTCCGGAAGTGACGCCAGCAACCCTCTGGTATACGGGTGAGACGGCCTGGCAAAAAGCGTGTATACGTCGGCAGACTCCATAACCTGGCCGGCATACAAAACAACTACGCGGTCGCAGGTCTCCGCGACGACGCCGAGGTCATGTGTAATCAGGAGCACCGCCATCCCCGACTCCGCCCGCAACTGGTTGATGAGGGCAAGTATCTGCGCCTGCACCGTGACGTCGAGCGCGGTAGTCGGCTCGTCAGCGAGCAGGAGGGCGGGGCGACAGGCAAGTGCCATCGCGATCATCACGCGCTGGCGCATCCCGCCGGAGAGTTCATACGGATACTGCGCGGCACGGCGTTCGGGAGAGGGGATCTGCACCCGACGCAGTGCCTCGATGGCCTCTTCGCGCACTCCCGGCCTCCCTTTCACATCCCGGTGGAGGCGTATGGCCTCCGCGATCTGCTCCCCGACGGTGAACACCGGGTTCAGGCTCGTCATCGGATCTTGGAAGATCATCGCCGCCACGCCCCCGCGAATCGCCTGCTTCTGTTTCTCACTTAGGGACAAAACATCCTGACCGCCCAGCGTGATGGTGCCTTCCACAACGCGCCCCGGCTCGGGAATCAGACCGAGTACGGACAGGGCCGTCATTGATTTGCCGGAGCCCGATTCGCCGACGACTCCGACAACCTCGCCCCGGTGGACCGAAAGCGATACGCCTCGCGTCACCCTGTTCAAGACGCCGTTCGTGCCAGGGAACGCTATCGAAACATCGTTGAGCGCGAGGAGTGGTTCAGAGCCTGTTCGGGCTGACTGCGGCGGGGCAAACATTGGCAAGAATTATATCACGGGGCGCGGCGCGTGCGACTCTATAAATCGCAGGGTTTCCGCCTCCGAGCAGATACCGGTCGTGGCCCCGTAGGAGCGGACTGCGCACGCCCCGACCGCGCTAGCGAATCGGGCCGTGGCCTCCGTCTCCCAGCCGCGTAACAGCCCGAACAGAAACCCGGCTACCCATGCGTCCCCGGCACCGAGGGCATCCACCGCGCTGACGGGAAACGGCGCGACAAGAAGAGGATCCGACCCGGCCAGGAAGACGACGCTACCCTCGCTCCCACGCTTTATGGCGACATGCTTAGCCCCCGCGTCCCGAAAAAATGTCACCTGCCGCGCGATGTCATTCTCGCCGGTTAGCCGCGCCGCTTCCCCCTCGCTTGGTAGCAACCAGTCCACGTAGGGCAAAGCCCCTTTCAGAGCCGCCCAGCCCAGAGAGCGCGGGTTCATCACCGTATCGAGGGTTACCAGCATCCCCCGCGCCTTCGCTTCCTTCGCCACTGCCGCAATCCCATCCGTCGCCTCCAGAGCGCCCATTAGTTGTGGGCCGGCGATATGAAAAACAGTGCAACCGTTCGTGGCTTCCCAGTCAACATCCGTTTGTAGAAGAACGGCGTTTGCGCCGGGTGTGTGTAGGAAAGAGCGTTCGGCGTCGGAATGCACGCAGACCGTGGTCGCAGCGGTCGGCACCGCGGTGAAGTGTTTCACCCCCTTCGTGTCAACCCCCGCGGCGCGAACCGCGCGAACCACGAAATCGCCCAGGCCGTCCGTGCCGACGCCGCCGAGCAGTGACACACCGATGCCGAGTTTCGCGAGTGCGATTGCTGTGTTCGCGGCGCAACCTCCGACATGTAGTTCGACGCGGTCCACGATCTCCAGCGTGCCGCGCTCGGGCAACCGATCCACCGTCGCGGTGACGCAGTCCGCGACCAACAAACCGAAACAAGCGATAGACGATGTCATCTTGATTTATCCGATCAGGGGATTGACGGGGGCTGGTTCGGGCCGTCCGGCGTGAACGGGTCTCGCGCGAACAGAATCACGTCAAGCAACGCGGGTCCGTCAGCGCGAGCCTCCAGTACATGCGTCCCGCGTGGTATAGTTGCCGTGCCGAAACACATCCAGCAGAGCGAGCCGTCCGCGTACAGGTTGCCGACGCGTCGCGGGATAGTCGCCTCGTTCACGAGGGGGCGTCCGTCCAGCCGTAGCGAGATCAGCGCGTCGGGCGACATCGCCACCCAGATCTCGCGTGGTGCCTCGTCGCCCAGGTTGATGTTGTACCGCGCCAGGGCGTGCGAATCATCCAGCCGGGCGTCAACGCGGAGCACCCGACCGCCGCTCGCGCCCGGCTTATCGCTCGCCTCGTCGAAACTGTGTGTCCCGGTCACCTCCGCGTCTATCCAAAGATAGCGGCGGTTGTTTGCGCGGAGTTGCTCCAGAAATGCCAGCGTCTCGCTCAAGCCGGGGTATGGGTTATCGCCTTTGTATTGGATCGAGTGGAGGTTGAGAAGGTAGCGGCCCGCGTCCTGCGACTTGGCGTCTTTCGCGACTTTGATCAGTGCCTCCGCTTCTTTCCGCGCTTCGGGGTAGGCTTCCAGCGGCACCGGGATCACGGGACAGTTCAGGATGCGGATCGGCTCGGGTCCTATGGTCACCGAGAGCGTCTGCTTCTTCGTGTCAATGTCGCCTTTTGCGTTCGCGCTCCAGGCGATCCGGCTCCCGTTCTTGTCGCTCAACGCGGTTTTCGGGATGGTGATCGTGATGCGCTTTGACGCGCCCGAGTTCCAGAGATAATAGACGGTGCCCGCGCCAGGTTCCTCGATCGCGTAGGCGCGCCCGGTGGCTCCGAAATAGTAGTTCTGCCCGGCACGGCTCGTCGGGAGCCACCAGCCCCCCCCGGAGGTCAGCGTCGTCGGGGACAGATCGGGAAGCTCGTGGCGCGGGTAGAAGACCGCCGCCGGTGCCTGTGACGCTCCGGATCCCGATGTGCTGGTTCGCATACCCGTTTTATCCAGAAGTGCCGCGTAATTGTGTAGCCAGTCGAGTTGTTCCGGCACCACGGACAGATCGAAAAGGGGACGGGCGGGGTCGGCTATCCTCACGCCGGTACTGTAAAAGCCTTTCGCCCCGGCCTCGCGGAGCCAGTCGAAACCAGATGTCAGCGACACTTTAGAGTCATACCCTGGGGTACTCTTACCGTTCCTATACGGGGCGTCCGCCGTGCCCAGCACCGGGAGCCAGATAGTTTTTGGGGCTTCGGCGGCTTGCGCGAGTGTGTATGCCGCCGAACGCGTGGCGAGTTCGGAGCCGCGTCCGTAGGCTACGATCCCCATGCCATCGAAGCCGCGCGAAGGCGGGACGCCCGCGAAAAGTTCGTTCCAGCCCGCGCCCGCACCGTTCCGGTAGACAACGGGCACGTCCGCGACCGTGCGCTTAAGTGTCACCGCGAGGTCGTTCATGTATCCCCGCGCCGACTCGGCCTTGAACGCGGACAGGTCCGACCAGAACGCGGAGCGGGACGACTCGACGCGCAACCGATCCTTCGAGGGCGGCAGATAGAAGAGGGGGACGCCCTTGCCGCCACTCCAGAGCGGGATCAGTTTCGCCGCTGAGTCAAACGAGGCGATGATGGGATCCTGAATGCCCCAACTCTGGATCAGGTTCGACATGCTCCGATACTTTTTACCGAGAAATGCCGACCATTCGGTGCGGAACGCGTCCGAGGTGGGCAGGAACCGCGCGTATGTATCGGTGAGCGCGAGGTCGGCGGGCAACGGGTCGCACAGGAAGCGAAACCCCTTGCCGAAACGCACCGCGCCGAATGTGGTGATCAGGCTGTCGCGGTAGGCGTCGAAGCCCTCCCACAGGTTTCGCATCCCGATGTCGCCGCCCACGGCGGCGCGCCCAGGCGTATAAATCCGCTCGGGCACCAGTAGCACCACGATCTGGCGCGACGGGTCGGTGAGCGACGCGTCCACATCCGCTTTCGCCGCGACGCGGAGCGTGTCACCGTCCTGCGCGGCGTCGCCGATCTCACGGATGTCGCCGCCGCTGGTGCTGACGGTCAAATAAAGCGCGGACGCCGCGTTCGGTACCGTGAACTTGATGTCGCCGCCGCCAGGCGGTACGACCTGTCGGAACGCGCCGGGGTGGATCACGTAGCCGATCAACGCCTCACGCGGGCCGTCGTTGCAGGATACGCCGTACGTAAACCCGTTCGCGTCGAGGTAGTCCACCAGTCGCTGGATATTCACCGGTTTCACGGCGGTGATGCCGCCCTTCGCCGGTTGTACGTAGATGTCCATGACGCCATGTGCTTGCAGAACTTTAAGCGCGGCAACATCGCTCTCGTAGTCGGCGTCGGTCGCGGTCGCCGCCCACGACTTCGCCTGGAACAGGCCGCCGACCGGCACGAACGGTTTGTCATCCCAGACGAGGGTGTGGGCACTGTTGACATACCAGCGGTGCTCCGTACTTCCCTTGTCTTTAAAGACGCCCTGGGAGCGGATGGTCACCTGAGCGTTCGCGACTGCGGCGAGGGCGAACACAGCGAAGAGAGAGGCAGAGAAACGATTGAGCATGGCGGTACACATGTTAGAACGGCACGGAGGAGTTTGCCGCCGGACGATGGCGGTGCTTGATTATACCGCGTTCCGGCTCGAAGGCTTGGAGGCGGTGTGTAATTGGGCGCGTCGGTCGACAGGTCTGCGACCGCGCCCGGCATACTTCCCGTCGCCTTGACGCCACTGCCTCCTTCGCGCTATCCTGTCGCAGTGGTAAAGCGAAAGCAAACGAAAGGCATAGCGACAAATCAGCAGTTTGTCGGGTGGCATAGCGATGGAGCGTTTTCTGGCACTGGATATGGGGGCGGAGTCGGGGCGCGGCGTGGTCGGCACGGTTGACCCTGCCCACGAGACCGTGTCTATTGAGGAGGTACACCGGTTCCCGACCGGCGCGGTGCGGCTCGGGGACGCGCTCCACTGGGATCTGCCGCGCATCGTCTCCGAAATCGGCACCATCATCGGCAAGGCGTCCGAAGAGGGGACCCTGGCGGGAATCGGCGCGGACACCTGGGGAGTAGATTATGGCCTGCTGGACAGTGGGGGCAATCTGGTCGCCCTGCCGCGCCACTACCGCGACCATCGCAACGATGGCATGATCGAGAAGGTTTATGCGAAAGTCTCGCGCGAGACCGTGTTCGCCCGCTCCGGCTTACAGACGATTCAGATCAACACGCTGTTTCAACTCGCCGCCGCGGCCGAACAGACGCCGCGCCTTTTAGACGCCGCCGACACGCTCCTGATGATCCCCGATTTGCTCCACTACTACCTCACGGGCGTCGCGCAGAGCGAGTACACCATCGCCTCGACGTCGCAAATGTACGACTCGGTGACACAAACGTGGGCGACGGAGATACTGGAACCGCTTGGTATCCCCGCGCGAATACTGCCGCGAGTGGTGAAGGACGGTACCACTTACGGCACGCTTCTGCCGCAGTTCGAGGCGGGCGCGATCCCCGTCACCGCGCCTGGGGGACACGACACCGCGTGCGCGGTCGCCGCCGTCCCCGCCGAATCGGGGGAGGGCTGGGCGTACCTTTCGTCGGGTACCTGGTCTCTCCTCGGGGTCGAGATCCCCGCGCCGATACTCACCCCCGCCGCACTCGCCGCGAACCTGACCAACGAGGGCGGGGTTTGCGATACCATCCGCCTCTTGAAGAACATTGGCGGTCTGTGGCTGGTGCAGGAGTGTCGCCGTGCCTACGCGCGCCTCGGCTCGGACCGAACATACGACCAGTTGACGCGGCTCGCGGGGGAGGCGAAGCCGCTGGCATCGTTCGTTGACCCCGATCACCCGTCTCTTCTCGCGCCGGATGACATGCCACGGGCGATACGCGAACTCTGTATCGCGACCGGGCAAACGTCGCCGGAGGGGATCGGCGCGACCATCCGCTGTTGCCTCGATTCGCTCTCTCTCAAGTATCGCCTTGTGCTGAAGCAGTTGGAACGGGTCACCGGGCGGACCATTCACACGCTCCACATAGTAGGCGGTGGTTCTCAGAACCGCCTACTGAACCAGATCGCGGCGGACGCAACGGGGCTGTTGGTGCTCGCGGGGCCGGTAGAAGCGACTGCGCTGGGCAACGTGTTATTGCAAGCCCGTGCGGCGGGTAAACTAGGCACGCTCGCGGACGTACGACGCTGGGTGCGCAACTCCGTGCGTCCCGAAGTCTACGAGCCGGACGCGGGCGAGACGGCGCGATTCGACGCGGCGTATGATAAATTTGTCGCGGGCATAGAAGGGTACTGATCTGATGCGAGTAGTGGTAACCGGTGGGAGCGGTAGAGCAGGTGCGTACGTGGTGCGGGAACTGGCAGGCGCGGGGCACGAGGTGACGAATCTGGATCTCCAAGCCCCATGCGAGAGTCTGCCGGGCAGCCTAATCCGGCTCGACCTGACGGACGCGGGCGAGGTATACGACGCGTTCTTCCAGGCGCGCCCGGAGGCGGTCTGTCATCTGGGGGCGAACCCGTCACCAGGCGGGAACCCGCGCCAGCAGGTGTTTCAGAACAACGTGATGAGCACCTATGCGGTGCTCCAGGCCGCAGGGGATTGCGGCGTCAAGCGGTTCGTATATGCGGGTAGCGAGATGGCAACTGGCTGGATAACCACGACCCAGTTGCCGCCACGGTTCCCCTTCGACGAGACGGACCGGGTCGACTCGCCGAACGCGTATGCGCTGAGTAAGTACCTCGGCGAGGTGATCGGCGACGCCATGGCGGTGCGCTATCCCGGAATGCCAATAGTGAGTTTGCGTATCAACAACGTGATCATGCCGGACACGTACCACTGGCTACAAGAACGGCGCGACGACTACCCGAACGGCGGGAGCGGCAACTTCTGGAGTTACGTGGACGCGCGGGATGTCGCGTCGGCATTCCGCGTCGCGGTGGAGGGCACGACCACGGGTCACGAAGTATTTCTCGTCGCGGCGGCAGACACGTGCATCGCAGTGCCGCTCCGGGACGCGATGGCGGCGCGACACGGCGCGGACGCGGCGGCTCGCATCGCGCCAGATCACCCGCCGTTCGCGTCCGTCTTCGACTGCGGCAAAATGAAGCGGGTCTTCGACTGGACGGCCAAGCATAGTTGGCGCGCCCAGCCGTAGACGTGGGGTCAGCCTGGTATCGGTCCCATGTGTGGGAGAAGCCTCAACGCGGGTTAAAACCCACGGCTATAGACACTGCGTGCCGGACGTCCTTCGGACGGGGATATTCCGGCATCGACAGCCAATAACCGCGCATTTCTCATGGATCATCAAACACCAGTGAAGTAGCTACAGAGTCGCTTTGGGGGCGATACTGGTAGCCCTTCGTACGCCTTAAAAAGGTCATCTATTGCAACGCCCTCGATCATCATCCCGCCCATATTGCAGTTTGTGATGGTGACGCCGGAAAGATTAACGTCCGAGATCTTGGTCTGCGCAAGGTTGATATTGTGAAACGTCGCGCCGGACAAATTAACGTCCTCGAATGACGAACCTTGCAAACTGACATCGGTGAAGGACGAACCGGCCAGGTCGGAATGGGCGGACACGATCCGCTCATTTGTGTTGCTGATTTCCATGCGTGGGGCTACTTTCCGAGCGTACCGCCTGCCCGTCACCGTGGCGGTGATCGCGCGCTCGGTGCCATACCAGCGTGTTTACCCCGGATGCGGAAGAGAGGCAAAGATCTACTCCGCGGACGGAACCGCTCCGCCGACCTGCGCGTCGCTGTAGAGTTTCGCGATCTCCGCGCCGAGTAGCAGAATCATGGATGTGTAGTAGATCCATAGGACGAGTAGCACCAGGCCGCCTAGCGAGCCGTACACTTTGCCGTAGCCCTGTGCCCCGCCCATATTGTGCAGGTACAAGGCGAATCCCTGCTTCGCACCCTCCCACAAGACCGCCGCCACTATGCCGCCGATGGCCGCGTTCTTCCAGGTCACATTCGCGCTCGGGGAGGGGACATAACGATAAATCAGTGTAAACAGAGCGGTGTTGACCGAGATTCCCACGACCCAAGAGATGAGGTTGAGCACGAAATGGGGGATGCCGCCGAAGAACGGCAGTTGTTGCGACTCGATCAGGGAGACGCCACCGGTTAGCACGAGTGATACGACGAACAGCAATCCGCACCCGATCAGCAGGGCGAGCGCGACCAGCCGGAGTTTAATGAACCCGCGCGACTCCTCGGCGCGGAAAGCCGTATTCATCGGCATAGAGGCATTCACAAAAATCTGTATCGCCGACCAGAGCAGGAGCGCGAAGCCGATCAATCCCGTGGTCCAACTTTTCTTTTTGGCTTCGGCGGCGGTCTTCTCGACATTCTCCTTGACGTGCATATCGTCCATGATCTTTTGCACGGACTTCTGCGCCTCCTGTCCGGGTAGCACTCGCTCGACCACTTTTTGCGTCTGCTCCACCGCCTGCGCGGGCGTCATAATAAACCCTAGCACCGACAAGCCGCATAAGAGTACGGCGGGGAGCGAGAGTATGGAGAAGAACGATAGCGACGCCGCCCACGCCGCGCACTGATCACCGGAGAAACGCTTGAATAGCTCCTTCGCATACCCGAAAATTCCTTTCACCCGTGACATATCCACGGTGTGTGAATCATGTTGTTTCATTCCCTGGGTTACCTTCCCCGCTTCGGGACGCGCCGCGGGATCAGAGGCAGGAGAACTTGATCCCCCTCTGCGTTCGGCGGGGGATGGGGGGATGGGGCTGACTTCTTTCGGCGACTTGATGCTGGGGAATATTCGGGACAGAGCGGAGACGAATGCGAGAATTAAGCGGCCGATAATCATAGGGGAGTCCTCGGGATATGCTACCCTATTACCGGTTTGCGGTAAACTGGGCACATGAATAATCCGCGCATCGTAGGCATTGACCTCGGCACTACTAACTCCCTAGTCGCCGTCACAGAGGAAGGGGTTCCGCGAATACTGGCGGACAGAGCGACTCGTGAGACGTTGCTACCATCTGTCGTCTACTTCCCCGCAGGCGGCGGCACGCCCGTCGTCGGTTCCGGCGCGAGACAGCACCTTGTCACCAATCCGTCCCGCGCCATCTACAGCGCGAAGCGGCTGATGGGGAAGGGGCACGCGGATGTCGAAGCGGAAACACAAAATCTGTCTTACTCGCTGGTCCCCGAGCGCGGCGATGTGGCGACGATCAACCTCGGATCCACTACTGTTACCGCGCCCGAGGTCGCCGCCTATGTACTCCGCGCGTTAAAGCATCGCGCGGAAGCAAGCCTCGGCGAAAGCGTCACGAAAGCGGTGGTCACGGTGCCGGCCTACTTCAACGACGCCCAGCGCCAGGCGACCAAAGATGCGGGTGAGATCGCGGGGCTTGAGGTGGTTCGCATGGTGAACGAGCCGACGGCGGCAAGTCTCGCGTACGGCTTGCAGAACAAGAAAAACGCCACGATCGCTGTCTACGATCTGGGAGGCGGTACCTTCGATGTTTCTATCCTGCGGCTGGAGGACGGGGTGTTCGACGTTCTCGCCACGAACGGCAACACACACCTCGGCGGTGACGACTTCGACGACGCTATTGCCGCCGTTCTGCTAAAGAAGATCGGAATTGTCGGCCCGTCGCCGGAGCTACGTGCCAGTACACGCATCGCGGCGGAAGGCGCGAAGCGGCGTCTGTCCGAACATGCGCAAACCACTCTGGAAGTCATGTTGCCTGACGGCGGGGCGTTCGCACTCGAGATGACGCGGGCGGAGCTCGAATCGCTGATTGCGCCACTCATAGAACAGACGCTCGCCCCGTGCCGCCAGGCACTCGCCGATGCGGGATTAGCCCCCGCCGATATTGACGAGGTGGTGCTCGTCGGTGGCTCGACGCGCGTGCCCTCCGTCCGCGACGCCGTACAAACCCTTTTCGGAAAGCCGCCACACGTGGAACTGAACCCCGACGAAGTGGTCGCGCTCGGTGCCGCAGTGCAGGCCGACATACTGGCCTCCGGGCGCACCGACCTTCTGCTCCTGGACGTCACACCGCTATCACTCGGCATCGAAACGATGGGTGGCGCGACTGAAAAACTCCTGTTCCGCAACAGCAAAATCCCGTCTTCCGCGAAGGAAGAGTTCACCACGAGCGTGGACGGCCAAACGGTGGTACTCCTTCACGTTGTGCAGGGTGAACGGGAGATGGCGACCGACAACCGATCACTCGCGCGTATCGAACTGCGCGGCATCCCGCCCATGCCCGCCGGCATCCCGAAGATCGAGGTGACGTTTTTTCTCGACATGAACGGCATCCTGCGCGTGTCCGCGACCGAGTCGCGTTCCGGTGCCCGGACCGACGTTCGCGTCAAGCCGACATACGGGCTGGCGGAAGGGGAGGTACGGCGGATGGTGCGCGAATCGTTCGTCAACGCGGACGAGGATTTCAAGGCGCGAATGCTCGCCGACATGCGCAACGAGGCGGACTCCGCGATGCTCGGCGCGACCAAACTGCTCGCGGGCTATGGTCAGGACATACCCGAAGCCGATCGTCAAAAAGTGGAGACCGCCCTGACCGAACTTCGCGAGGCCCGGGACGTCGCCGCCGACCATTCAGGCATCAGGGCAAGAATGGACGCGCTTGATCTCGCCGGACGGTCACTCGCCGAAGCCGCCATGTCAAGCGTCGCGCGTTCCATAGTCGGCGGCAAAACGATTACCGAGGCGGCTCGGGTGCTAGACGAGCGGATCAAGGACGAGCGAGGGGAGTGACCGCCCTTGCCCATTCCGTGACCTCACCCCCCCGGCCCCCTCTCCGTCCCGGAAGAGGGGGAGTAGATGCAGGATAGGGGTTACGCGTCACGCCATGAACTGCGACGCGATCTCTTCGAGTCGGAACGGCGTCTCGTTCGCCACCGAGAATACCGTATCCGCCTCTTCGAGCGTGGTCACGACTTCGCCCCGCGCCGCCGCGTGTAGGAACAGCAGGTCGTATAGGTTCGGCTTGGCGATCTCGACCAGCGAGCGTACCGTCGCCGTCACGCCGCCGATGTTACCCGCGACGTTGTTGCGGAAGTTCGGGTGTGAGCGCAGTGCCATGTCGCACCAGACCGCTTTCTTTCCGACCAGATCGAACACCACGGGCACCGCGATTTTCGTGTCGGCGGTCAGGTCGAGTTTGTCAATCACCACGCGCGGCTCATAGACTTCGCCCGATTCGGGGGCTTGTCGCGCCATCCAACCGGCGAAGCATTCCGGTAACTCCACAAAGGGCTGTTGCGAGTAGCTGTTGACGCTCATCACCAGGTAGCGCACCCCCGCCTCGCGCAACTTTGAGAGCGTGACGTCAATAAACTCGCTCGCCCCGTTCGGCGCGTCCACGATGTCGCCGCTGTGACAGCCGCCGAACCCCTTCAAGTTGTAGTACGAAAGCAGATCCACATACTCGAAGGCATCGTTGAGCATTACGGCGGAAAGGTCCAGGTCGGTTCGGTCCGTGCCGTTCTTCCACCAGATGAAGAACCGCAACACGTCGCCGTCCGGCATCGGCAGTTTGCTCCCGCGCACCAGTGTTCGGAGCGATCTGCTAGCTGACCGGAGCGCGAACGGCACCATGTAGTTGACCAGTTCCGGGTCAACGTACACCTTGCCGAATGGTGCTAACTCCGCGAACCGGGCGACGAGCGACGCCTCGCACGCCGACACGACCGCGCTACATACCGAGCCGGGGAGCGTGGGAAGGGTATTAACCTCCCCGTGCGCCTTCGCCACGATGCCCTTCGGAAAGAACACGCGGAGCGCGGATGGGTTCGGGCGGACGGCGAAATGATGCTTTACCTGGAGTAGTACCGGCGTCGAAACGTTCGGCGCGACATCCGCGAACGCGGCGATTACCGCGTCCTGGGTTACTTTATCGAGTCGCAACAGGTGATCGAGTCGGCGTGCGAAATCGCCAGGGTGCGTGGACAGTTTCGCGAGCGCGGCCGCCACATCCCGTTTCGAGAGCGCGACTTCCACTGCGCCGTTGAACGTCTCGAACGGCGTGTCATTTCGTAGTACCGAGAACGTCTTCATCGCCTTCGGGAACCGGGCTTTGAACTCGCCGGGGTGCAACCGTTCGCCGAGCCGGATCCAGCGGTTCTTGTAGCGTAGCATATCCTCGGTCGCGTTTGGAATCGCTTCCAGTAGTGTCAACAGCAGGCGACGCTCCGGCCGCGCGAACGCCTTGAACTTCGTGACTGCCGCGAGCGAGACGTCGCCGCCCGATAGCGAGACGGCGAGACGCAACACGTCCGTCGCGGTCTTGACGTAACGGGTCAGGAACGGCGCGGCGTCCGTGGTGTACGCTATCAGCCAGGTAGCGAGGAACGCCACGGCCTCCTTCTGCGGGATGACTTCCGGCATCAGTCCGCCGATTTCGTCCTTGTACGACTCCACGAACCACACGATGTCTTCCTGATCCGTAGCCGCTAGGGATGAATTCGCGCCGACCAACTGCCCGAAGAGTGCGCCGAAATCGGCTTGCGTGCCGAAGTCAATCATCCGTAGCTCGGTGTTGTCGAGTAGCGGAAACCGCTCCTTCACCTCGGACTTCGGAAACAGTTTGCCCTCCGACCAGTAGTGAACGATGGCGTTGATATACAACTGGGCGCGGGACATCTCCATGACCTGCTTCGGGAAGTTCGGGTACATAGGCTTGAACGCTTTGTCCGCGCCCTTGCCGCTCCGTAGCTCGGCGATCACCTCGGAATAGAGCGCGGTCAACTGATCGAGCGAGAGTGCGCGGCACGCGGTTATGAGCGGCTCGCTAAAGCCGTAACCGAGCGATTCGAGGTTCTTCAGCATTGCCGCGATGGTGGCGAGCGGGAGCGGTGCGCTCGTGCCGTCGGTGGGCGGCACGACGATCTTGGAGCGGCGCCGCAGGTAGATCTTGTTGTTTATGTAGCTCATAGGTGTGTCTCCTGAATCTGGTCACTCCGGGGAGAGGGGACACTATTTGGTTGCTTAATAGGCAACTGCTCATAGAGCAGTTTAGAAGGAAGCATCCCCATAGCCGGAGTGTTTCCGGAAGGCACGAAGGCTGGGTTTTTCAAAAAGTTAGAAGGAAGCCCTCGTATAGCCGGAACCGAGAAATCGCCGGAGCGATCTCTCGCCCTGCCCCGGAGACCGCGAACACTGCTAACCAGTCGAACCTCTTACGAGGAATAGAAGGAAGTATTCGCATAGCCGGAACATCCCGCGGAGATGGCGGAGGCTGTATTTGGATTGGTAGGTTTCCCTACCATTAGAAGGAAGCCCCCACATAGCCGCGAGACAAGACAGTATCGCCCGCAAATGCCGTTCGCTAAACGGTCGCGCGAAAAAACGTCGCGGTTGAGCGGGATTGTCTGGATGATCGGCATAGTAAGCGTTATGAATACACCGAGAACGAACGTCGTCACTTTATACCGTCCGTTCGGTCAGCGTGAACTTGAACTGATCGCGGAGTCGGGCTTCACCGCCTTCCCGCCGCGTCTTCCCGAGCAACCGATCTTCTACCTGGTGCTGAATGAGGAGTACGCGATTCAGATCGCCCGCGACTGGAACACGAACGACGCCGCAAGTGGCCACGTCGGCTACGTGACTGAGTTCGCGGTGGACGCCGGGTTCCTTTCGCGCTATGACGTGCAAACCGTCGGGCGTGACGGTTTGCACGAAGAGTACTGGGTCCCCGCCGATGATCTACCCACATTCAACGCGGCGATCCGCGCGGACGAGTCGGGCCTGGCGATAAAGATCGTGCGCCGCTTTCTCGCTAGGCTTTAGCTAACGCCTGCTCAAGATCCGCGATGATGTCGTTCGGGTTCTCGATACCGACCGAGAGCCGCACGAAGTCGGGAGTAACGCCGCCGCTGAACTGCTCGTCCACCGTGAGTTGCGAGTGCGTTGTGCTTGCCGGATGAATGATCAACGATTTCGCGTCGCCGATGTTGGCGAGGAGCGAGAATAGCTTAACGCTGTTGATCAGATTGCGCCCCGCTTCCAGGCCGCCTTTGACTCCGAACCCGACCAGCGCGTTATACATCGTCTCGCCATGGACGTTTTTCTTGAATGTCCGGGTCGCCAGTTCATGCGTCGGGTGCGACGTCAAACCGGGGTAGCGGACCCAGGCCACCTTCGGATGTGCCTCCAAGAATTGCGCCACTTTGAGCGCGTTCATACAGTGTCGCTCCATCCGCACGTGGAGCGTTTCCAGGCCCTGCAACAGCAGAAACGCGTTGAACGGCGCGAGTGCCGCGCCCATATCGCGCAGGCCCTGTAGCCGCGCTTTAAGTATGAAGGCCATAGAGCGAAGCGGTTCGGGGAGTTCGGTGAAGATCAGCCCGTGGTACGACTCGTCCGGCGACGTAAACCCCGCGAACTTGCCCGAAGCCGCCCAGTCGAACTTTCCGGAGTCTACGATCACGCCGCCGATACTGGTGCCGTGCCCACCCATGAACTTCGTCGCTGAGTGTACTACGATGTCCGCGCCGAGCGCGATCGGGTTAACCAGGGCGGGGGACGGAGTGGTGTTGTCTATCATCAGCGGCAGATTGTGCGCGTGCGCGACTTCGGCGACAGCGGCAATATCCAGCACATTCAGGCGCGGGTTGCCGAGCGATTCGCCGAACACGAGCCGCGTTCTGTCGGTGATCGCGGCGGCGAAGTTTTCCGGCTTGTCGGGGTCAACGAACGTGGTCGTGATGCCGAGCTTCGGGAGCGTGTGCTTGAGCAGGCTGTACGTGCCGCCGTACACCGCCGCCGAGGAGACCACGTGGTCGCCTGTGCCTAATATGTTGAGCATGGCTAGCGTTTCCGCCGCCTGCCCGGACGCCGCCGCGAGCGCGCCGATGCCGCCTTCGAGGGCCGCGACCCGCTTCTCGAAAACGTCGTTGGTCGGGTTCATCAGCCGCGTGTAGATGTTGCCGAACTCTTTCAGCCCGAAAAGCCCCGCCGCATGGTCGGCGTCCCGGAAAACGTACGAGGTAGTCTGATAGATAGGGACGGCGCGAGCGGTGGTGTGCGGGTCCGGCGATTGTCCGGCGTGGACGGCGAGAGTGTCGAAAGCCCAATCGGGGGCGGTGTCGTGCGTGGAGGTTGATTCGCTCATATGTTTCCTTTGTTGGTGAGGGTGCTTACCGCTCACCATTGTCGTGTTTGTCGCTCATCATTGTAGTGTTTCGGCGGAAGAAGTTCAAGGTCACTGCGATGCCGTCTCGAGATCGTTCACCGTTCCGAGCATCGTTGCGAGGCGGGCAAAGTCAGACTTTGCTTCCGTCCACTTCTCTGGCCATACATTGAATACCCTTGCGCTGGGATGGTGAGTCAGCAGGAGGGGCACGGAAGTCAACTGACGGATCGGGCTGGCGGTGGATCCGGCCTTTTTACCGAGCAGTAATATCACCTTAAGCTCGGGCAACATTCCGATCAACGTACCCAGGTGCGGTAGCGCGTCGCGGATGTATCTACCATTGATCGAGTGGATACGTCCTTGACCATCGCCGACGTACCAGGGCACGATATTCCAGATCAGCGTGTGTTGTCGCGGGATGTTCGCCTCGGCGAGTAGTCTGCAGATATTGCGTGCCGTGGGGTCGGGGTTGTTGCGGCTGATGAACCCAGATCCCACCGCCTTCGGGCCGGGTGCTTCGAGGAGGAGAAGTGCGCGGGCGTTGATACCACCGTCGAGTGGGTCGAATGCAGGCATTTCGTAAGCGTCGCCCATCGCCTGACGAATTCGCCCCAGATAATCCATCAGCGGCTTCATGTGCGGTTCCGCGAGCAGAGCAGTACGTCTTTGTCGCTCGGCAACCGAAGCCAGCGCGTACGGCGCATCCGGGTTTATAGGTATTCCCGAATCGCCGGATGCCTTTATTCGTGAGCCAATAACCATTCGATAATCTCCCTTGCCGTCGTCACCCGCTCATCGGAGTTTCGTCCGGTGAAAAGCCGCTCGAATAGCGCGTCCCAATCGTCCGGCACCCGTGTCAGATCGCCGCGCCGGGCGAGCACGGTCCCGGAAGGGGGCATCGGCAAGTTGTTGACCGCCCATATCCCTTCCAGCATCTTCCACGAGGTGGTCGCCGCTACGAACGCCGCTTTGAGCGTGTCCCCGGCACTCCGCGCCGCAGCCATCTTGACGTTCGCGCTCCGTAGCCAGTGAAAAATGCCGTCGCGCTCCGCAACCGGCATTCGGTAGGCGGCTATAACCTCCGACGCAATCCGCGCTAGTATTGCCAGCCCGCCCTCGTCGTCGCGGAGCACGCGCCCGTCCACAAACCCGTATGTCAGCATCGGGTTCGCGCGAATCTTCGCCGTTGTTCGGTCCAGGTCGGCGTAGTGCGTTTCTACAAGTACGCCGAGTTTCTCCTCGGCGTGGAACGGGCGGCAGCAACCCGCGCGGAGCAGGACGAACAGATCCAGATCAGATTCGGGGTAGCCGTCACCCCGTGCGCACGAGCCTTGTAGCAATATGCCGATCACCTCGGGATCGGCACTGGCACGTTCACAGGCGTGTCGGATCAGGTCTTCATGGGTGGGACTCATTGTGTACCTGTGTGGCGGGAGCGTAGGCGGTTGCCCACTTCACGCATGCACCAGCGAAGGAGTGTCGCGGGAGACGACCAACGCGCGCTCCGGTGACGCTTCATGGTTGCCGGTCCGCCCCGCGTCGTGCTCATTCTGATAGATGGACAGGCGGTTGTGCGCGTCGTCTAAGATCGCTTCGATATCAGAAAGCGTCTTGATCTTCGTCAGCGATTCGCGGATGCGCGGGGCACCGGGGATGCCTTTGAAGTAGTGGGACAGAAGGCCGCGTAGCTCGCGGCACCCGATGTCCTCGCCCTGCTGCGCTACCTGCATTTGTGCATGCTCGCGGGCGACCATCACCCGCTCCAACACATCCGGTTCCGGGAGTAGCACGCCCGTCTCCAGGTACAGGCCGATACGCGCGAGTAGCCACGGGTTGCCCATCGCGGCCCGCCCGATCATCACGGCGTCGCAATCCGTTTCCGCGATCATCCGTTTCGCGTCCTGGGGCGTTTCTATGTCGCCATTTCCGATCACCGGTATCATCCCGTCCACGGCTTCCTTGACGCGCCCGATCACGCTCCAGTCCGCCGTGCCGGAAAAACCCTGCGATGCGAACCGCGCGTGTACCGTGATCGCCTTCACGCCGACGTTCGCGGCGGCTTTCGCGAACCGGATGGCGGTCACGTCGCGCGAGTCCCACCCGGAGCGCACCTTAACCGTTACCGGCACGATGTCGCCGACCGCGTCTACGACGGCCTTGACCACCGCCTCGGCCTGACATAGATCCTTGAGCAGTGCCGCGCCCGCGCCGGTCTTGGCGACCTTGGGCACCCAGCAGCCCATATTGATGTCTACTCCGTCCGCGCCCTGGTCCACGACCACCTGCGCCGCTTCCGCCATTGTCGCCGGGTCGCCGCCGAACAATTGACAGAATGCAGGCCGCTCCTCGTCGCTCCAGTCGAACATGCCCCATGTTTTCTGGTTGCGGTGGTGGATCGCGTGGCTGGAGATCAGCTCGGTGACGACAAGCCCGACCCGCCCGTACTTCTTGCACAGGGTGCGGAAAGGGTGTGACGTGATCCCCGCCATCGGGGCGAGAACGATATTAGGCCAGATTTCGATGTTGCCGATTCGCATAGCGGATCATTTTATCGCGGATGGGAGCGGTACCGCACCCGTTCAGCCTACCAGTGCCGCCTCGCGGATTCGCGAGCGGTGGGGGAGGGGAGACACGCTTCCACTGATCGCCCGCACAATCGTGGCATCCTGGCCTATTCCGTGCAGGAACCGCACGGCGGAAACGCAGAGCCGCAAGTGCAGTTCGGGAATGTCCCGCTTCGGCGACTGCTCCCAGACGCGCCGCGCGAGAGTCGAGACATCATTCACGTATTTGATCGCGATTTCTCGCTCATGAGACCTTGCCAGGACACGAGCAAGCGCGTTCACTATCTGTTAGTGGCACTTGCTTTGCCACACGCTTTGCGTCTCGAACACGCGGATGAGAGGCGAGATACAGCGCGAGTCGTTCAACTGCGCGAGCAAGAGCGCGGCACGAACCCCGGCTTTGCGCCGGGGGATCTTGCCGCCCGCCGAAGGCATGAAGCCCGCCGTGGCGAAGGCGTTATACAGCGTCACACTGTACGAGTGCGGCTCCGGCTGGGCATCCTCGGCGATCAGCACCAGCATGTCCGCCGCCTCCTCGGGCGGCGTGGTTTTCAGGAACCGGGTGGTACACGCGCTAGGGTACCAGTCCTCGTTGGCGAGCCAGTATCGCAGTGTCTCTTCCGCCTCGCTCATGCCGTGGTCTGTTTTTGGGTCCATAGGATTCTCCCCGTCATGGTACGAGCACCGTCGAAACCGCGCAACCACGGTTCGCGCGTCAGTGCTGTTGTCAAACGGTCTGATTCGAGGCACAATATGCCGTGGCGACAAACGAAGAACTATTACGGGAAACGATCCGGCTCTCGCTGGCGAATCAGGAACAGGGTGGGGGGCCCTTCGGCGCTGTCGTCGCGCGGGACGGAGTTATCGTCGCCGCGTCGGGGAACCGCGTCACCGCCATGAGCGACCCGACCGCGCACGCCGAGGTTTGCGCAATCCGTCTGGCGTGCGCGGAACTAGAAACATTCTCGCTCGCGGGGTGCGTGATCTACTCGTCATGCGAACCGTGCCCGATGTGCCTCGGCGCGATCTACTGGGCGCGGCTCGACGCCCTCTACTTCGCGGCGACCCGCGACGATGCCGCCGAAGCGGGGTTCGACGACGCGTTTTTGTACGGCGAAGTAGTCAAGCGTGTGTCCGAACGGGTGTTGCCGACGATGCACGTCAGCGACCTGCGAGTGGAGGCAACAGATGCGTTCGCACGGTGGCAACGCGAACTCGCGAGCACGCGCTACTAGAAAGCGGCGGGATTGCAGGTACACTGATCGGCGTGAGGTGTCCTCGACGGACGCCCCAACACCGACCCTATTTTCCGCAAGGAGCAACTCGAACATGGCTGAATACACACTTCCCGCGCTTCCGTACGCCTACGACGCTTTGGAGCCGACAATCGCGAAGCATATTATGGAATTGCATCATGATAAGCACCACGCGACCTACGTGACTAACCTGAACGCGGCGATAAAGGAGCACCCCGACCTCCAGTCTAAATCCCCCGAGCAACTGATCAAGGACCTCGACGCGGTGCCCGACGGGATCAAAGCCGCCGTACGCAACAACGGCGGCGGGCACGTCAACCACACGCTGTTCTGGGAGATCATGACCCCGGGCGGCGCAAAAGAGCCGACGGGCGATCTGCTGATGGCGATTCAGACCACGTTCGGCTCGCTCGACGATCTCAAAGCGAAGGTCAACGACGCGGGCGTGAAGCGGTTCGGCTCCGGCTGGACGTGGCTCGTCACCGATGCGGCGGGGCAACTCGAAGTGGTCTCTACGCCGAACCAGGACTCGCCGCTCACGGAAGGCAAGACGCCGATTCTCGGAAATGATGTTTGGGAGCACGCGTACTATTTGCAGTACGAGAACCGCCGCCCGGACTACCTCAAAGCGTGGTGGACAGTCGTCAACTGGGACGTCGTCGCGTCCAAATACGCCGCCGCCAAAGTCCACTAGGGTCCCGCGAGTCGGCGGACTTGCGGACGCGGTTCGCCTGTGCTATAACGAACACAGCGGGCATCACCCGCAAGTATCGAGCGAGCGTCGCTTATCACGAGTAGCGGAGGGACCGGCCCCATGATGCTACCACAACCACCGAAAGCCAGTTGAGAGCGGCTAAGGCAGGTGCGAAATCCGGCGGGGCGTGGACTGTTCCGCGCCCCGCGAAGATAAGAGAGACGAGCGCGAAACGCAAGGCGGGCGTTCTCGTTCCTTCCCACCGCGCGTTCTCCCGCCATCCCTCTTCGTTTGCAGCGCGTATCATCCACTCGCTCGGTTCAGAAGAGGCACTATGGCAAACTATCAACTTTTCACCTCCGAATCGGTAACGGAAGGGCACCCGGACAAGCTCGCCGACGCTATCTCCGACGCGATCCTGGACGCCTGTATCGGGCCGAACTCCCACAATAACGGCAAGGGCGACCCGTTCTCGCGCGTCGCCATCGAAACCCTGCTCACGCGCGGACTTGTCGTGATCGCGGGCGAACTTACCACCGACACCTACGTCGAGATCGCCGACGTTGTCCGCGAAACGATCCTGGAAGTCGGCTACAACAGCACCAACGTGGGTTTTGACGGCGCGACCACGGGCGTGATGATCGCGGTTCAAAAGCAGTCGCCCGACATCGCGCAGGGGGTTGACACCGGCGGGGCGGGGGATCAGGGGATGATGTTCGGCTTCGCCTGCGACGAAACGCCCGAGCTGATGCCGCTCCCGATCACCATCGCGCACCGCCTGACGAAACTCCAGGCGCAACTGCGTCGTGAACAGCCCGAACTCGGATTGCTCCCCGACGCGAAATCGCAGGTGACAATCGCCTACAACGCCGACGGAACCCCTTCGCATATTGACACGCTGGTACTCTCCACACAGCACGTCGAGGCCCTGCATCTTGAGGACGTGAAGCGCATCGTTGACGAGAAGATTTTCGCGCCAGTGCTCGCGCAGTTCGACCACCTCGGCTCTAGCCAGATAGTAAAGCATGTTAACCCGACCGGTAAGTTCGTGATCGGCGGGCCGCAGGGCGACACCGGGTTGACCGGCCGCAAGATCATCGTGGATACGTATGGCGGCTACGCCAGGCATGGCGGCGGGGCGTTCTCGGGCAAAGACCCAACGAAAGTAGACCGTTCGGCGGCGTACGTGGCGCGGTATCTGGCGAAACTCGTCGTCGCGGCGGGACTCGCCCCCAAATGTGAGATTCAACTGGCTTACGCGATCGGTGTCGCCGAGCCGGTGTCCATCCGGGTAGACACATTCGGAACGGGGCGAGTGGGGGACGAGGTGATTTCGAGCCGCATCCAATCTTGCTTCGAGTTGACTCCCAAAGCGATCATCGAGTTGCTCAACTTGCGCCGCCCGATCTACCGCGAGACCGCGCGGAACGGTCACTTCGGGAACCCGACCTTCTCCTGGGAAAAGACCGACCGCGCCGCGGAGCTGGCGAGCTAGTTGAGGACGCTCCGCATTCTGGTGACGGGCGGGGGCACGGGCGGGCATGTCTCGCCCGCGCTCGCCGTGATCCAGACGTTGCGGAAATTAGCTAATTCACCGGGCGCGATTTTCACGCCCGAGTTCTTGTACCTAGGGAGCGAGACCGGCATTGAAGCGAGGTTGGCGCGGGAGGCGGGACTACCGTTCGCGTCAGTCGCGACCGGGAAGTTGCGACGTTCGAGCAAGGGCGTCCTGGGTCTGCTGAGCGGGGCTAATTTGCGAGATGCTTTCCGGGTTCCGGTCGGGATCGGGCAGGCGTTCGCCGCCGTGAGGCGGTTCAAGCCGGACGTTGTCTTGGCGACCGGCGGCTACGTTTCCGTGCCGCCCGTTGTCGCCGCCGCGCTCTCCGGGGTGCCGGTTCTGATCCACGAGCAGACGGTGACGGTGGGGCTTGCGAACAAGATCGCGGCCCGATTCGCGCGTTGCGTCGCGCTGTCGTTCCCTGATTCGCTGACGTCGCTACCGCCCGCGCTCCGGGGTAGAGCGGTGGTGACCGGGAATCCGGTCCGACCCGACCTATTCGGTGGGGGCGGTGACAAAGCCGAGCGTCGCTATGGTTTCGCTACACAAGACCGGAGCCTTCCTTGTGTTTACGTGACCGGCGGCGCGCAGGGGGCGCGTGTCATCAACCGTGCGGTGGAGGACGCGCTTCCCGAACTGCTAAACCTCTGTCGCGTCGTTCATCAGTGCGGGAAACAACCGGAGGGCACCGAGCAGGATTTTGATCGCCTCACCTCCGCGAGGGCAGGATTATCGGACGTTCAGCGGGCGCGATACCACGTCACGCCTTTCGTCGAAGGCGGCGATATAGCCGACCTATTCGCTCTAGTGAATCTTGTGATCGGGCGTAGCGGCGCGGGCACCATTACCGAGGTCTGTGCCCTCGGCAAACCTGCTATCTTCGTGCCCCTGCAACCAGCGTCCGGCGACGAGCAGATGAAGAACGCCCGCCGCTTAGAGTCAGTCGGCGCGGCGCGAATCCTGGCTCAATCGGAGTGCGACGGAGAGCATTTACTTAACACGGTGCGTGCTCTGACGGGTGATCTGCAAACGATGCGCGAGATGGGCGAAGCGGCCCGGTCACTCGCGACGCCGGACGCGGCGCGCGATCTGGCGCGGGAACTGCTCGGCATGGTGAATATTTCAGTCGCGTCAGCAACCTGAGCTGATGCTCATGTGTCGGAAAGCCGGAGGATCTTCGCTTGTCATATCGCTTCTTAACTACTTTGATCGCATGTTCATTGGCCCCCGTCTCCCTGGGGTGCTACCTCGTCCGCCAGAGTGCGCCGGCTATAACTTCGCAAAAGGCCATGCCGGACACAACCACGCAAAAGACTGTGTCCGACACTACCGTGGAGTACACGAACAGAGGCGGGGCTGGTTCGGACGGCGGCATAAATGGTGAGGACGGCGGCGGCAACATCACCATCAACAGCAACGATCGCGGCAGTACCACTACCTACAGCCGCACGATCATCAGTGATGGAAGAGGGAACATCAAAATCACGTATGGAGGAAACGGAAAGACCGTGATTTATAATTCTCGGGGCGGCGAAGAACATGTTATCAGCCAGGACACAGCGGTTGGGAAGGCGACCTCGCTACGGGTAAAAACTTCTTACGGGTCGGTTGATATTCTTCCATCTGGCGACGTGGATCACGTTCATGTTACGGCCACTGTCGGAATAGGGGGCGGATTCAAAGATGCGGCGGAGCGGAAGCGGCTCCTCGCTGCCTTCCGCATCTCCGTCACGGATGTTAAGGGTGTACTTACGCCTGAAGTCGAGCCGCCGTCCGATTTCCCCAAGAACCAGGGCTTCAGCGTGTCGTACAGAATTGCGGTGCCAGCTTCACTCTCGCTCGAAGTCGAAAGCCAGAATGGAGCCGTTTCCGTGCGCGACACCCGGACAAAGGAGCGTGTATCCGCGCGGAGTGACTATGGTAGCGTAAGCATCAGGAACACCGGTCAGCGAATAATCGCGCGCTCGGAAAACGGGTCGGTGTCGGTCGGTAGCGAAGCCGCTGTCTCCTCGGTAGACGCCCGATCGTCTTACGGACAGGTTGAGGTACGCTGTGACGCGGGCTCGGTTGACGCGCACAGCGAGAACGGGAGCGTCAGTATTAAGAGGAGCGAGTCATGCCTCCTCCGTGAACGCCAGTTCCTCCTACGGCTCGGTGAAGATTCGGGACTGCGGCGGGGCGATCAGCGGCAAGTCGGATAACGGCTCCGCCGAGTATCAAGGAACTCCGACGCGTCTGAAGCTGGGTTCATCTTACGGATCCGTTGAAGCGGAGGTAAATGACGCGTCTCGTTTAGGAGAGGCGGACATTTCCTCCGAAAATGGGAGTGTGTCGGTGTCGCTTCCCGCGAACGCGAAGGTTAGCGTGGAGGCGAGGACGGCAAGCGGCGGGCTGGAGATTGAAGACGCGCCGGGTGCCGCCGTCAAGAGCGACTCGGGCGCATCTTATAGCCAGTCCTGGAATGGCGGCGGGGCGTCCGTACGTGTCCGTTCGTCCTATGGCCGCGTCACAATCCGTGGGACGCGGTGATATTGTCTGTTTTGGCCTCCTGCCGTGACTGCCCAATCCATGAAGCGCTTGTATCCTTTCATACAAATTTATAAAGAGAAGCACGGGCAATATCCGGAGAACTCAGGTGTACTTGTTGCCGCCGTATACGCCGAACCTGAAGTGTACGGAAGAACCGTCGGCAGCGCGAAAGAAGCCGGCGCGCGAGACGTTCTTATGTACATAGGGATGTACTACCATGAAAATCTCAAGTGGGTAGATAAGCACAAAGCCACCACGAAGCCGGTCGGCTTTTGTCTTGTGCTATGGGACGATGGCGAAGTCGCACAGGTTCCCGGAACGAGGGTACAGCGTCTATCTGGTAATCCCGGTGTTGCTTTCCCGGGACAAGTAGGAGTCACGACTCCTACTTCATGCACCCGACTGTGAGCAATCCGGACGTTCGAGATAAGGCCGTGTCACGTTCCACGGAGCTCAGTAACATAGACGAAATAAAACATAACAGTTATTATCGGACGATGAGTTGTGCCGTTTATACTGGTCCCCGGCGTCCTTCAGCGGGCAATTTTCTCCGTCGTGTCAGTTGACTCCTGCAACGCTAGCCATTCATCGCGCGGGAAAAATCTATGATGACCTCCCCGATCGTTTTGTCGTCCCGCCTGTGGTGAACGGCGAACGCGAGATGTGCGCCTGCATCGTCAGGCTCTACGACCGATTGTTTAGCAAGGAAGCGGGCGGCACTCTC
>JAYUUO010000038.1:0-5756 GCA_043754515.1 Armatimonadota bacterium | reverse complement strand
GTCGGCGAGTTGGTCGCCGACCACAAACAACCGACGACGCCCCGCGCCACTGACAACCGACGACGCCCCATCCTACCGACCACGGACAACTCGCCAAGCTTCCTCTCACTCCCATCCCCGTCCTGGTTCGAAACGCCCGGCAACATCCCCCACGCTTTGGTGTATCATAGAAGAAGGAAGCCGAAGCCATGACCCCGACCGCCGGAACGCCGTTCGCACCCGCCCCCGACACGCCAAACCCTTTCGGACGAATCGAAGACGCCATCGCCGATCTCGCGGCGGGCAAGATGATCATTCTCGTGGATGACGAGGACCGCGAGAACGAAGGCGACTTCGTGATCGCCGCCGAGTTTATTACGCCAGAGGACATCACGCGGATGACCCGTTACGCGTCCGGGATAATCACGGTGCCTATGACGACCGAGCGGCTACACCATCTACACCTCGACCTGATGGTGCAGGACAACTCGGAGGTGCTCCGCACCGCGTTTACGGTCACGGTGGACGCCCGCGAAGGCACCACGACCGGTTCGTCCGCCGCCGACCGCGCCCGCACCATCCGCCGTCTCGCCGCCGCCGACGCGAAGCCGGGCGACTTCAACCGCCCCGGCCACGTCAACCCGCTCATGGCGCGTAAGGGCGGCGTGCTCAAGCGCCCCGGACACACCGAGGCCACCGTGGACATGCTCCACCTCGCCGGGCTGTCTCCCGTGGGGGTCATCTGCGAGATTATGGACGACGCCGGAGAGATGGCGCGGGTGCCGGAACTCGCGGAACTTGCGAAACGCTTCGGCCTGAAACTAGTCACTATCGCCGATCTGATTCGCTACCGCCGACGCAACGAACGGCTCGCGCACAAGGTCGCGGTGGCGCAACTGCCGACGCGCTACGGGCAGTTCGTCGCGCACGCCTACCGCTCCGACGTGGATCAGTCCGATTATGTCGCGTTCACGATGGGCGACGTTTCGGACGGCGAGCCGGTATTGACGCGCATCCACTCGTCCTGCGTCACCGGCGATTTGCTCGAATCCCTGCGCTGTGACTGCGGCGACCAATTGCACCAGTCGCTCCAGACCATCGCGGACGCGGGGCGCGGGGTGCTACTGTATATAGAACAGGAAGGGCGCGGGATCGGCTTGGTGAATAAGATGCGGGCGTATGAGTTGCAGGACAACGGAGCCGACACGCTAGACGCGAACGAGCAACTGGGTTTCAAGGCCGACCTGCGCGACTACGGGATCGGGGCGCAGATTCTGGTTGATCTCGGCCTGAAGAAGTTACGACTGATCACGAACAACCCGGCGAAGAAGGCAGGTATCGAAGGCTTCGATCTGGAGATCGTTGAGACCGTGCCGCTCCGCACCGAGCCGAACCCGCATAACATCCGCTATCTGGAGACGAAACGGGAGCGCATGGGGCACACGTTGCCCGCGCGATAGGGCTAGCCCTTGGGCATGGTGTTCCTCGCGGGCGGCGTGGTAGACGCGAAACGCGCCGGGGGTCTGATGTCGTTCCTCGCCGAACGGGGCGACCGTGCCCGGAACCGCCGCCGACGTAGCCGCGTCACGGGCTGCCGCTTCGCCCTGAATCCGGCTCTCACGCCCGCTGGTCGGAGACACGAGGCGAACATTTCGTGCGTTTCGTGCGTATACAAGCACAACACGCGCACGCGGAGTGCTGGCGCATACGCGTGCAGGGAGTGGCCGGACAATCATGAGGATTTTAGCAAGAACGGCGGTTTATGCCGCCGCGTTAACGGTGTTCGGCGTCACGGGCGGGATCGCCCGCGCCGACCTGAAACTGGAACAGACGGTTGAGACGAAGGGCGATGATCCGCTCGGTCTGCTCTTCGGCGTCCCGCCGTCCGCTGGGTCGGGCAAAACGACGCGTAAAACGGTTTCGTTCTACAAGGGCATGAAACGACGAGTCGAGGACGGTGCTACGATACGTCTTTTTGATGACGCCGCCAACACGCTGACGGTACTCGATAGTCGCGCGAAGACCTACTACGTACTCGACCTCGGGAGCAAGATAACAATGCCAGTCGGCACGCAACTGCCGGATTTTTCGGGCGATGCCGACGTGAAAGACACAACGGAAACCCGAACCGTGGGCGGCAAGACCGCGCGCCATTATCGGTACACTATCACGATGCGCGTCACGATCGGCGGCGCGAAATCGCCGCTCGCGACCGTGACGACGCAGGGTGATCAGTGGGCGACGGACGCGCTGAACGGCGGTGATACAAGCGCGAAGCAGTCCCTTCCTTCGCAACTTGCCGTGTTGCCGGGGGACATGGGTAAGGGTTTGAGACCAATCGCAGAGAAGATGGCCACGATCAAGGGATACATACTTGAGGAGTCGCAGTCCACGACGCTCGCCTCGGTACTCCTGCAAGACGCGCCGAAATCCCCCTATCTGTCCAACACTAAAACCAGCGCGATCAGCGAGGCACCGCTTCCAGACGCTTTATTCGCGCCGCCCGCCGACTTCAAAAAAATGGACCCGCCCAAAGCCGGTTGAGAGCGACTCTCGCACATGCCGATTGATCTGAATGAGGATTTACAGCCGGTCCCGATGTCACTGGGGCAGTGCCCGTGCGGCGCGGAAGCCGTCTGGTATCGGGCCGACTCCGGGGCACCATCGCGCGGCGACTGTTCGGAGACGGATGTGGCGACGCCGACGTTCGGCGTGCGCTTTATGAGGGCGGCGGATCTGACAGAGAACCTGTGCGAGGAGTGCTTCGCGGACGCCGTCGCGCCGGTAGATCATCCGTTATGGCGCAGGGCATAGCCGCGAGTGGTCCTTCCATAAGTCCGACGGGATCTATATGCCGAAGGGCACTGTTTACGATCTGCTATCGTGTACCCTCCGGTGCCGGATTATCAGGTCTACGCCTTCACAGTCACGCTAAGATCCAGGCCGATGGCGTTCAATCGGCGTCGTATCGTGCCGAATGTCGGGCGTGAGTTGGTGACGCGGTGTTTGCGCGGGCGCGGTGTTTGCGCTTGCGGGGAGGGTGTGACGGAGGCGTACCGATTCGCTTCGCTGATCCATTGCAATGCCTTCAGCACCCCGTCCGCGCCTTCCTTTTCGGCGTAAGCTAGTATAGACTCGCGCTGAGATTCGGGTTGTTGCAGATCAAGGTATATAGTCTCGCGTATATCTCTCAACATCGTTTTTTACCTGTTCAGCACCGAAGTGGTGACACCACCCAGAAAAGTTCGACCATACTCATTACATATGAAATCGGTGAAAACAGAGATAGTCTCTTCTGCCGGGCATCATTCTCTCTACGCGTATACATTCACGGGCGAGCAAAATCCATGTAGTAGGTCTCGTCATCTATTTTGTAGAAGGTGACGTACGTCCTGCCATAATTTACGACATCTTGCGTCTGGACGAATGCCCCGCTCGCAACTCCTAAACGTCTGCGGAAATACATTCCCATGTCACTGTTGTTAAGAGGGGTGGAGATGGTGAACCCTATGTCACCTCCCTTAGCTTTATTCTGCACACGGGCGCATATGAGACTTGTATCGTCGTCAGCTATCACAGTGAACGGCTCTTTAAGAGGCGGAAAGAAAGATGTCTTAGCGATTCGACTTGGTATGGTGATAGATCCCTGATTAGGTTCTCGACCGGGGCGTTGCCCCCAGTTAAGTCCAGACACTTGATGTATAACAGTATCCTTCTTCATTAGTAGAGGAAGATCAACATGGGGCAAGTCAACGTAGGGGTGTTGCTTGATCAATACCAGTGCGGTGGGGGTAATTGTAGTGACCTTGAGTGTATCCAGTGCCTTCGCTACTAACTCATCGGCGCGTTTTTCTCGGCAGTCAATGGATTCGTCCCACAACAATTCAAAGTATCGTCGCGCCTCGGTCGCGTCACAATCAGTCGCGACTTCACGTAGTCCGTTGAAAGCGTTCTTCGTATAGTTTACTGAACCGACGTGCGCGCAAAAGGGTTGGCCGTCTTTGCGCCAAACGTAACATTTAGCATGAACGGGAGGCGAGGTTATTATATATCGGCACTCAAAAGAGGTTGGGAAGTCTGTGGACGACAGTTGTTGGAAGGCTAGGTGATTTGCCCGTAGGTTGCCTATTTGGGGGAACATTCCAACGACAAGATGAACTTTTGGACGTTTCGGAAGGGCCATCATGTCTTCCATGTGGCGAGCGGCGAACGCGGCACTCGCGTATCCCGATATGACACCCAGCTCATCAGCACCACTCTGCGCGGGGCTTAACAAGATGTCGTTGTAAAAATTCTTCGTGATCATTTAAGCTTATTTAATCATCTCGGTCTCATACTCCTTCTTCCGCTCCCAGAGCGGCATTTGCAACTGCCCGATTTTGTTTTGAACAATCGCTGGCGGGGTCTTATACGTTCTCGGTGGGATGTTCGCGTATTGAGAGGGATACTCGACGCCGGCGAAGGTTTGCATCAACGCCTTGAATACGACCTTTGCCCCATCAGGAGGCACGGCCATACCTATCTGTTTACGGACGCTCTCCTTTGAGCCACTGAACACAAAGTCATCAGGAAAGGTCTGCAACCGCGCACGTTCCCTGTTCGTCAAAGCCCGGTCTTCTTTCCAATGATAAACATGTGTGCCACCACCACCACTGCCCGTTATCGTATATGCAGGTTTATCGGGATCAAGTCGGCGGTAGATTTGGCTGATAGTGGCACCTTTCACGTTCAGGCGCAAGTGTGGTGGGAGTGTCGCGTTGAAGGCGTTTTCGCCCGGCTTAATGTTCTGTAGTCGTTCGATGACCTGTTGCGACTGCCTTGTTAGTTCACAGTTGGAGGTGCCTTCCGCGATAGGTGGTTCCTCAATGGCCTCACGGGCAGTCCGCAACGGAGTGTCGCCAGGTGAAGGGACGTTGAATGTGTGGCCGATGTCCGCGCGAATACCCACAATAATAATTCGATGGCGTGCCTGTGGTACACCATATTTCTCGAACTTGTATAGGTGCGGCACGACGTTGTAGCCGACAGCGAACAGTTCATCTAATATTTTGCTTAGGGACTTTCCGTCGTCAGATGATCCCAGACCACTTACATTTTCGGCGACGAAGAACGCAGGCTGGAAATGACGGAGCATATGAATGCCGTACGAATAGAGCGGCCCGTACACACCTTCCATCCCCTTCTGCTCACCGACGAGACTAAAATCATTGCAAGGAAAACCGAATGCAAGACCATCGATTTCAGATATCCGCTCGAGTGTATCCGGCTCCAACTTCCGAACGTCTCGGCAGATAACGCTCTCAGGAGTTTTCGGACAGATATTCGCCCGGTAGGTGTCGCACGTGTCCTTGTCGTAATCATTCGCCCACGCGTGCGATAAAGAGTATATCTCCCCGTCGGGGGCTTCTATACGAGTGTTCATTGCTCCATGCGCGATACCACCTGGTCCGCAGAACAACTCACCCAATTTGAAAATCATAATAATTGCCACCACTTTTGTGTCTTGTTATGCTGTTTTGTGTTGTTTGGTGGTGCAATCATACCCCATATTTCCGCTTTTTGTTGCTTTTAACAGCCTAGCATATGCGATTATTGTTCATTCCCCTAGCTTAATACGCTCAAGCAACATTCCCGAAACCCGCTCCGGCGTCTCCCCTTCGGTAGACAGCACCAGGTCGGGCGAAGTGGGCGGCTCGTACGGCGAGTCTACCCCGGTGAATCGGGGGATCTCCCCGGCGCGGGCCCGTTTGTACAGCCCCTTCGGGTCGCGACGCTCG
>JAYUUO010000037.1:0-5820 GCA_043754515.1 Armatimonadota bacterium | reverse complement strand
ATGGTAGACTGCAAAAATGCGATTCGGCGATCTACATATTGTGTTTCTGCAGTTGCAGACCCCATATATTGTGTAAAATGGGGCTGAATAGTTACTATATCTGATGCTCTAGAATGGCGTGACTCCAACCGTTTTGTACTGCCTTTTGCGCGTACCAAAGGCGCGTCGGGTTGTCCTTAATTTTCTCGATGAGCGAGATGTTCTGCCCCCACGGTAATTGTGCAACGACTCGTTGCACAATTCCATCGTCCCCCCATGCTTCGGCGAAAGAACGCATGTATTTCAGGTTGCGCGGCGATAAGCCTTGCATTTTTGGGAACGCAGCTTGTAGGTCGCGGGCTAACCGTTCGATGACCTTCGCGCCCCAGCCTTCGGCTTGTTGCCGCTCTAGAATCTCGCGCCCAATGCTCCAATACAACCGGATCAGTTCACTGTTGACGGCAAGCGCGGCGCGTATCTGCGCCGATTTGATGCGCTCCTTCAGCGCGGAAAGCAGATCGGCGTAGCCTGCCGGGACAAGTTCATTCATCGTTTATCTTCTTCCTGTCGCGTGGCCATTGCATCCAGCGGTTCGCGTGGCTAACTGTCAGAGCCATTAGTACCTCGAACCGTGGCAAGTTTTCTTGCTGTCCGTGGGATAAGTTCGATACTCGCATGGGCGAGTCTTAGCAGTAATGATATGTTCAGACACGCTTGCCGCCTTCCGCGCGAATCTGGCCATCGTGGTCGGCCGTCCGACATCCGACTTCGCCGACCGCGAGCAACAGACCGACTACGCATATCGGCATTGTGATTATTTTCACGAAGTCATTGACACCGGATTCTTCGCGGGTATACTAATTGTGAACATGTTCATAAAAAGGGGGGGCGAAATGACGGGAGCAGTGACGGCGGTCAACAAGCGGATCTTTTACGACGACGCGTGCCCGACGTGCCAGATGTACACGGCGGCGTTCGTGAGGTACGGCATCTTGGCACCCGAAGGCTGGGCCGGGTTCGCGGCGGCGCGCCCCGAGGACCTCGCGCGGATAGATGTCAACCGGGCGAGGCATGAAATACCGCTCCTGGATCTCGCGACGGGGGAGACGATTTACGGGATTGGCGCCATGATCGCGCTACTGGAAAGCCGCGCGCCGCTCCTCAAACCTGTACTTCGGGTTCCAGTGCTTCGCACCCTGCTATGGGTTCCGTACCGACTTATCTCCTACAACCGCCGCGTCATCGTCGGGTGCCCGCCGACGCCGGTCGGCGCGAACGGGTTCGACTGCGCCCCCGACTTCTCGGCGTTCTGGCGTTCTGGCGCACATCTTATCTTGCCTAGCGAGCTGGCTGATACTTGTCGGCGTGATCGCCGCGCGAACCCCATCTGTTGGTGCCGCCGTCACCGGATTCGCGGCACCGTAACTGGTCGGGGTCGCGCTAGCCCTGACCCTTTTGCCGAGGCGTTGCGGGATCTGGGATCGGGCGGGAAGCCTCGCGACCAACGCGCTGACGTTCCCCGTACTGCTCGGTCTGTTCATAAGCGTGATTGGCGACAACGTCTGGCTCCTATGGTTGTCGTTCCTGGCTAGCGCGGTCGTCACCGTCCTGGATGCGGACCGCCGCCTTCGTCCCCGTTGTGCCTCCGTGGCCTCGCCGAAGCGCGGACGGTTTGCCCTCCCGATGGCTGGAAGCGGCCGATCCGTGGTCACCTGTTTGCGTTGCGCGGGCAAGGATTCGGAGGGTGTTTAACACCGCTTGTGGCAGGGGTACACCTTCGGCGGGGAGCAAAACCACCCCGCACACAAATATTGGACAAGGAACTTTGAACCCATGACTACCACGGTACTCGGCACCTCCGCGAACGCCAGCGCGATTCCCGAACTCGCCCGCGAGCGAATCAACCGATACATCGAAGACCTGATCGCGCTCGAAGCGGCCGGTGCCGCCGGTCTGAAGGACATGGCCGCCGACGCGACCGACCCGCAGGACGCCGCGATGTTCCAGGAGCATATGGTGCTGACCGAGTCGCAGAAGCACCGGCTGGAAGTGCGTATCGCGGAACTCGGCGGCACGCCGAACCGGCTGAAAGACGCGATGAATACGATCGGTATCGCCGCGACTAACCTGCTCCACCTGGGCAAGGACAATCAGGACAAGGCTACCCGTAACCTGATCGAGGCGTTCGCTATCGAAAACTCCGAGATAGCGTCTTACGAATCGCTCTATGGCGCGGCGAGCGCGGTGGGGGACACGCAGACCGCCCAGCTCGCCAAAGAGATCCAAGCCGAGGAGGAGGCCGCCGCGAAGAAGATCTTCGCCCGCATCACCCCGCTCGCGGCGATAGCAATACAGGTCGGCATCACCGAAGGCCGCAACTAGTTTAGTCATACCGCGACCGTAGGAACAACCGCCCCCGCGAAGCAGTTTATGCCTCGCGGGGGTGTTTATGTTCTCAGAAGCAGTCCATGTTGAAGCACACGCCGGAGAAGTTGAGCCGGAGCAGATCACCGCGCTTGATCCACCAGTAGTTCATGCCGCCATCCCCCCACATCATCCCATCCGCGCCGCTCACCGAATCAATCTGTAGCAGTAGAACCCAGTCCGACGCCCGCGCCTGAGCGATTAAGCACTGCGTTAGCGGGTCATTGTAGTTGCACAGGGTCGCGTAGTCGTAGGGGAAACCCGAGATTCGCGCCTCCATATCTAGTATCACCGGGTTCTGAATCGGATCTTCGCAACCGAGCATCCGATGACGGTCGGGCATGTCCGTGTGCATTGAAGCAGAAACGACGCCCCTGAGCAGGCTATATCCCCCCGCCTCCTCGCTCGTGAGTAGGCCGGGCACGGCTTCCGGATCCAGCATGTCATAGAAAGATGGACGCGATGCATCCTCAGCGGTCCCACTGCCGATCGTGCCGCAGTCCGCGTAGAGGGGCAAACTGGTTTCTAAGAAGGGCGTCATTGCATGCTTGGGGTAGCGATGCCTCGCTGGCAGATCTGCGGGGAAGAGGGTCGGTGAGAGAGTCGCGCCGCTCGAAGCATAGCGGATCTGCCAGTTACCTGATACCGGGTCGGCAAAAACATAGAGTATTCCTGATGGCGGTAGGGGAGTGTCAGGCACATCCAGCGGGGCAAGTTCCGCGAAGTTTATCTGCGTGAGGAATGGCAAAGGTACAGGCTCTTCGCTGATTGACGTGCCGTTCCAGTCCACGCGGTGCGTTTCGTCGTCCGTGCTGTACGCCCAGCCCTCGTCTTGCGGCAGGTCAGGCGTCCCCCCGATGCGCGACGCTCCTAACACAACACCCGCGCCGTCCGGGACGCGAGTCGCTACGAGTCGCACGGATGGGAGTGCCATCCGTTCGATCAGTTCGGCGTGTCGTGTAAGTCCGGCTTCCTGTATGGCATCACGCAGGTTCATAAATAGGGTCTCTCGTCAAGCGGCCGGTGCCACGGTCGTGGGGTCAACCGCCCCTATGTGTCAAGGCGTGAACCGCCGTGTCGTTCCTGCTCGTCATACAGGCTCTCGCGTGAGACGGCGAAATTGGACAGCGGCGGAACATCGGGCGGGACTGACAGGGCGAGTTCGTCGAGCGTTTGCCCGAAGCGATCCGGCTCGTCACACAGACTCACTCGTGATAACGCGTAGTCGGATAGCGGAGCGGCACTGTGCCGCGCCGTGGTCGCCACAAGTTCGTCACGCATTTGCTCGAACTGATCCAGCCACTCGTCCTTTTCGGCGACGGGCGAGACGACTTCGGTCGCGGGCAGATCGCCGAACGCGGCGACGAGTAGTCGCTCCGCCCGCCGACGTTCCACCTCGCTATAGGTCAATTTTGCGGCGATAGTCGGCGGCACTCCCAGCGTAATAGTCATGCGTTTCTTTCTGTGATCCGGCCACTTGCAAACCCCTACTACTCGCCGAACGGATCCTCGAACTCGCCGATGTCATCGGTTTGCGGCGCGGGAGCCGGGGCAGGGCGGCGGTTAACCGGGGCGGGCGCACCGTTCTGCGCGGGGCGCGTGTTCGTACTCTGCGCGTTCATCGTCCGCGACGCCGACTGTGACTGCGGCGCGGGGACATTCGGGCGGGGCGCGGGGCGCGGGGCAGGGGGGGCGGTTCGCGCGGGAGCCGGGGCATCCGCGAACTCGTCCCCGCCGTCGGACGCGTCGTCGCTCGTGCCGGTCACCTCGCCGATAAACGAGTCCGACTGCTCCGCGCCGCGCTGCGTGTTCGGGTCGGGGTCAACCGGCGCGAGATACATGATGTGCGTCGGGGAGTTATCGCCGGGCTGTTTGTAATTGTTTTTGAAGATCAGAATCTTCACCGTCGGCGATAATCTGCCCGTCAGGTAGTCAACGCCCTCTTTGCTCTTATTCGCCCAAAGCCCGCCGAGTTTGATACGCTCCGCCATAATCGTTTACCGGTCCTCCATTTGTTGAAATCGCTACCGCTATTCTATCGTTTCCACGACGAATGCGGAAACGGGCGGTTACTCTTAAGTAGGGTGACTGCATCATGGCTTGGTTGGTTGGTTAATTGGCCGCGCGCGTCCGCTCGGGGCGAAGCACCGCCCCGATCAGCAACACCCCCCGTGCAATGAAAAATCTCACCGTGCGAGCCGTGCCCTCTCCCCGGTATAATGCTCATCAAAGGCTCACACACATGCGACACGCCACCGCCGTTCCTGCCCGATTCGCCCGACCCCGCCAACGCATCCACCTCCGACCTCTTCCCGCCCTGCTAGCCATCGCTTTGTTAGCCGCCCTCCCGCTCGCCCGCGCCCGCGCTGAGAACTGGGCGCTCCTGATCGGCATTGACCGCTACCAGGACGGCGACAACATCAACGCCCTGGGCGGCGCGGACGGCGACGCCCTGGCCCTCGCCAAAGCCCTGACCGAGGTCGCGAACTTCCCCGGCGACGGCCAGCACGTGCGCGTCCTCACCAGCGGCGGCGACGCCAAGTTCTTGCCGCTCAAGAACCGCATCCTGCGCGAGCTGGAGACGCTCAGGCAGCGCGTGAAGCCCGGCGACACCGTGTTCGTGTCGTTCAGCGGGCACGGCGTGGAGTCGGGCGGCGTGCCCTACCTGTTGCCCTACGACGCCGACATCTCCACGGGCGACCTGATCCGCGACACCGGCATCGCGGAGGAGAAGTTCCGCGACTACCTGAGGTCCGTGCCGGCGGCGGCGGTGATCGTGGCCTTCGACATGTGCCGGGTGAACGCGGACAGGTCGGGGCGGTCGGGGGGCGGGGACGCGAGGCTGACGGCGGGGCAGGTGCGGGGCCTGGACTTCGCGCGGCCGGCGGGGGAGCCGGCGGTCGGGGCGACGCATCCGGGGATAGTGGCGACGTTCTTCGCGTGCGCGGCGGAGCAGCGTTCGTACGAGTGGCGTGAGAAGGGACGTGGGTACTTCTCGTACTACCTGGAGCAGGGGCTGCGGGGCAAGGCGGCGGACGCCTCGGGGGCGGTGAGCCTAGACGGTCTGAAGCGGTACCTGTCGTCGGCGGTGCCGGATGCGGTGAGGCGGGAGGAGCTGGGGAAGGCGCAGACGCCGACGGGTCGTATCGAGGGTTCGCTGGACGCGGGGGGGTTCGTGCTGGCGCGGGGGGCGAAGGGGAAGGGGGGCGGGAAAGCGGCGCCCGCCCCCGTGCCGGAGCCGGTGACGGAGGTAGCAAACGCGAGCGTGATGGACACGAAGGCGCGGTTGACGGTGTCGGTGAACGCGCCGGGGGCGGCGGTGGCGATAGACGGCGTTTCGGTCGCGGGTGGGGTGTTCGCGGCGAACCTGCTCGATGAGAAGGAGCGGACGGTTCGGGTGAAGGTGACGGCGGACGG
>JAYUUO010000036.1:0-56225 GCA_043754515.1 Armatimonadota bacterium | reverse complement strand
GCGCCCACCAGTTTGGGTGTGTACTGGTAGTCGGGGTGGAGCATGATGACCACGTCCGCGCCGCGTTGCAACGCCTCCCGGTAGCAAGTCTTCTGGTTCCCGCCGTAGCCGCGGTTCTTGGGATGCACCACGACGTGAATCCCGAGTGCCTGCGCCACGGGCACCGTGTCGTCCGGTGACGCGTCGTCCACGAGGATCAGGTCGTCCACGACGTCGTGCGGGATTTCCGCCAGCGTGCGCTCCAGCGTCTTCGCCGCTTTGTAAGCCGGAAGCACCACCACGACGCGCAGACCGTTTAGCATCTCGCCCCTCTCATGTACCGGGCGCATTTCCAAGCGGACACCTATGCGCCGCCTTTCGCCGCTTGTAGAAGCGTGCGTAGGGTTTTCATCTCGGGGGGAAGCGGCAAGGCGAATGCAAGGCGTTCGCCGGTTCGCGGGTGGGTGAAAGAAAGGCTGTGGGAGTGCAACGCCTGCCCGCGCATCCCCGCGATGTGCTCGTTTATCCGCGTTCTGAGTCGGGCGTCACGCGCCCATTCAGGACTGACTTTGCGCTCACCGCCGTATACAGGATCGGCGACAACGGGGTTGCCGATGTAGGCGCAGTGGACGCGTATCTGATGCGTGCGTCCCGTTTGCAGAACGCATTCGACCAGCGAGATCACGCCGTTCGGCTCGCGCACGAAGAGATGGGTCTGCGCGTTTCTCCCCGGATTAACACTCCCCGGCTCGACAACGGCCATCCGCTTGCGGTCGGTCGGGTGGCGCCCGATGGGGGCGTCTACCACGGCCTCGTTGAACTGGGGGCGGCCCCAGATATACGCGAGGTAGCGCCGTTCCGCCGTCTTTTTCTGTATCTGCGTTTGTAGATCCCGGTGCGTCAGGTCGTTTTTGGCGACCATCATGAGTCCGGTCGTGTCCTTATCGAGCCGGTGGACGATGCCGGGGCGTTGCTCGCCGCCGATGCCGCTCAGATCGTGGCAGTGGTACAGCAGGGCATTGACCAGCGTCCCCGACGCGGCACCGGGCGCGGGGTGAACCACCATCCCTTTCGCCTTGTTGATCACGAGCAGGTCGCCATCCTCGAAAACCACGTCGAGCGGGATGTCCTCGGGGAGAACTTCGGTCGGGTGAGCGGGGGGCACGTCCAGCAGGATAGCGTCCCCTGCGAACAGTTTCAAGGAAGGCTTCGCTGTGACTCCGTTCACCAGCGCGTTGCCCGCGGTCACAATCCGCTGAATCTGCGATCGGGAAATGTCGGGCAGGCGTGACGCGAGAAACACGTCGAGCCGCTCGCCGTTCTGCTCCGTGGTGGCGGCGAAGACGTACTCACTACTCTCCGAGGCGGCGGGGGAGAACTCCTCGACGATCACGTCGTCATCGTCGGCTTCTAGTTCGATTATTTTCATGGATGAGGCGAGCGACAAAGTGATCAGGCCGCCGCTACGGGGGAAGGCGCGTCTTCGTCGGCGGAAATAGGTGTTTCCTGGAGCGTCTTATCGGGTGCCCGCATCCGGTAAAGGTAGTGGGCACCGGCGAGGAGCGCGATCATCAGGCAGGCGACCTGCGCGGTCGTCAGCGAGGCGACGCCGGAAAGGTCCGCCGTCGCGCCCTCGCGGAAGAACTCGACGATGAAGCGGTACAGAGCGTAAAGGAGACAAAATAACAGGATCAATTGGCCCCGGAACTGTCGCTTCCTTTCGACAACGGTTAGGACGCCGTAAATAACCGCCGCCGCGCCCGCCGAGTAGAGTTGGGTCGGATGCACCGATCCCGCGATTCCAGGAAAATGCATCCCGATCGGTTCCGGGCACGCGCCGCCGTAGCAACAGCCATTCAGGAAGCACCCGATACGCCCCCAGAAATAGCCGATGGCGAGGGACGGGGCGGCGAGGTCGGCGCAGTCGAGCAGGTTCCGCCTTCGCGCACGCATCACGAACAGCCCGACGCCGACGCCGCCGAGGAAGCCGCCAAACGACGTCATGCCGCCGTTCCACATCGCGAATATCTGGTCCGGGTGGTGTGTGTATACCCCGAGGTTCTGCGCGACATAAGCTAACCGCCCGCCCAGTACGCCGCCGAACAACCCGAACAGGGAGGCGTCCCACAGATCTTCCGACGCGATCCGATAGCGGGGGGCGTGCCGCGCGGCGCGCCACGTACCGAGCAGGAAGCCGATCATCAGCAACACGCCCCAGGCATGAATGGGGAAGCTACCGACGTGAAAAAGGATCGGGTACATTTACGGCGTGTTCCCTTCCCCGGCAACCGGGTGCCCTTGATATTCGCGGCTGGGGGTTACCATCTCCGCGCCCTCGGCGGGCGACTGGGCGACTCGAAGCGCGAGGAGCAGTATCCCGAACGTGATGGCGGTGTCGGCGACATTAAAGATCGGGAAGTGTATGAACCGGGCGTCGAAAAGGTCCACCACGTGCCCAAGACGGGCGCGGTCGAGACCGTTCCCTAGCGCGCCGCCGAGTGCCAGCCCAAGGGATACGGCGAGTGGCAAAGGGAGGCGCGTGCCCAGACGCCTCTGCGCCCAGACGATGCCCCCCATGACGAGCAGGGCCGCGCCGATCAGCAGGAACCGTTGCCCTTCGAGGAGCGAGAACGCCATGCCGCGGTTCTCGGTGTACGTCAGATGAAATATCCCCGGCAACACCGCCAGCCCGTCCCGGCCGAGCATGGTCAGGTGCGCGAACGCCCACGATTTAACTGCCTGATCGAGTAGCGCGACCGAAGCCGCCACAACATACAAGGCCGTGGCGGGCACGGTCTTCTCGCTCGCCGTGGGTTTCGTTGCCGTCACTATCGTATCAAGGGGGCTTACCGATGGGCTACTCAACCGTTCTCGTCCTGTGTAGCGGTCCGGTCGGACTCGCCCGCCTCCGCCTCGGCGACGGTGAGTGTCGCGTAGGGTATCGCGTCGAGCCGCTCGCGGGGGATCGGCTCGCCCGACTGTTCGGAAAGCCCGTAAGTGCCATCCTCCAGTTTCGCCAGCGCGCCTTCGATCTGGGCGAGCATGTCGCGCTCGTTCTCAATCAACGCCGCGTCCTGCGTGCGCAACTGAACCTCCGTGCCGAGGTCGATCGTCTTGTTGTCCGAGCGGTCGGAGCCGGTGGTGTTCAAACCGTCATCGTCCGCCGCGTTCATCCGGGCGATGGTTTCCTCGGCGGACGCCTTCAAGGCGAGCAGTTGTGTTTTATAGGATGCGAGATCCAGGTCGTTGCGCTTCATTGTTTTGGGCATAGTGTATCGTTCTCCCTCTGTTTACGCTTCCCTATCGGGCGCGGGTTCCACGCGCGACTGTACCCGGATTCCCATAGGCATGTCGTGGGCCGCTCGAATATACCGCCGGTCCGCGATACTATCGTCCATGCGTGAAATCAAAGTCGGGATACTGGGTTTGGGCACGGTGGGCTCCGGCACGGCCCGGATACTGTTGGAGAACGCGGACTCGATAGCCTCGCGCGTCGGTGCTCGAGTGGTTTTGCACCGGGTAGCAGTGCGCGACGTCGGCAAGCCGCGCGATTTGATTTTGCCAGCGGGAGTGATAACAGCGAATCCCGCGGACGTCACGAACGACCCGTCGATCGAGATCGTCGCGGAACTGATCGGCGGCGTGGAACCGGCGCGGGGCCTGGTGGAACGCGCCATCGCGAACGGCAAGAACATTGTGACCGCTAATAAGGAGATGGTCGCGAAAGTCGGGCATGAGCTACGTCTTGCCGCTCAGTCTGCTGGCAAAGACTTTTTTATGGAGGCGAGCGTCGCGGGCGGAATCCCGATCATCGCCACACTCGGCGAGTCGCTCGCGGGCAACCATGTGCGCGAAATCGCCGGGATCGTGAATGGGACCACGAACTACATTCTGACGCGGATGACCGAGGAGGGCGCGGCTTTCGAGAAGGTGCTCGCCGAGGCGCAGGCACTCGGGTATGCCGAAGTGGAGCCGTCCTCCGATGTGGACGGACACGACGCCCGTTATAAAATTGCGATCCTGGCGTCCCTCGCCTTTGGCACGCGCGTCCCCGTCGAGGAGGTAGCGGCGCAGGGGATACGCGACATCTCGCCGCGTGATATCGTAGTCGCCCGCGAACTCGGTTACCGGATCAAACTCCTTGCCGTCGCGCAGGGCCTGCCGATTGGGATCCGGGTGCGCGTGTACCCGGCTCTGCTCCCGCTACGTCACCCGCTCGCCGCCGTGGATGGCGTGTTCAATGCCGTCTTCGTGCGCGGCGACCGGGTGGGCGACCTGACCCTAATCGGGCGCGGTGCCGGTGGCCTTCCCACTGGTAGCGCGGTCGTGGGTGACATCATACACTGCGCACGCAACATTCTGGCTGGGGCGACAGGGCGCGTCCCCTACACCGCGTCCGCCGACCTGCCATTACTCCCAGGCGCGTCGGCATTCTCGAAGTTTTACGCGCGGGTGCGGGTGCTGGACCGCCCCCGCGCGCTCGCTGCTATCGCGACCATATTCGGCGACCACGATGTGTCTATCGAATCCGTCATCCAGCGCGGGATGCCGGATGAGGAAGCGGAGATCGTCTGGGTGACGCACGAGGGGCGGGAACAGGACATACTCGCCGCGCTCGAAGCGATCCACGCCCTCCCGGTCGTCCGTAGCGTGGATACCGCGCTCCGGGTCCTGGAATGAGCAGACGGTTGGAGTGAAAACGGGACGAAGTGGGAACAAGGCACGGGAAGGAACTTTACACTTATGTCTACTCACTCCGTTAAACAGGGAAGCGGTGCCGCCAACGCGCCGGGACACGACCCGCAGAAGACGCACACACACAAGGTCGCCGAATCTACCGACACGTTCGACGGGAACCTGAGCGGCGAGGACCGCGCGGGTCAGCACGGCGGGCCGCATGTCACGCGCACCTACTCTGCCTACGATATCAAGTCGCTCCACGAGAAGATGGCGGATTTCGACAACAGCGAACTCAAGCGGATCCCCATACTGGCGCACGGCGAGCGATTAGAGCAGGGCGCGAAGTACCTGGACTTGTCGCTGGAAACGCCGGTAGTCTTCACCGCGCAGGGTAGCCAGGAGGCGCAAGACCCGCATCTGTATGTCCCCAAATCGGAAACCGATTATCAGTTGTGGAACCGATTGCGCGGGACGGATGTCGCCGTGGACGCCTCGACCGCCGACGATCTATCTCCTGCCGCGTAATGGGTATCACGGGCGGGATGACTCAGCATCTCGCCCGACGATGCTCGCCCCCGAAGGTATGGTTGGTTGTTTGTCTCCGGTCCACGTTTGGTGTTTCGTTCAAACCGACGCGGGAAAGGTCCGCGCTCCGGATTGTGTAGATAGCTGGGGCGTTTTGTTATGTCACCACGGGCGGTACAATAGTTCGCTATGACTGTTGAACCCGTAGATCACACCGCCTCGACTCCCCACCTGACGCTCGCGGACAGGCTTGCGACGCTCCCGACGAACCCCGGTTGCTATCTGTACAAAGATGTAACAGGGACGATTATCTATGTCGGGAAGGCGGTAAACCTCAAAAATCGTGTCCGCTCCTACTTCCAGAAGTCCGCCAACCATTCCCCGAAGACCCGGCGGCTCGTGCAGAACATCGTTGACATGGAGTGGATAGTCACCGACACCGAACTCGAAGCACTCGTCCTGGAATGTAACCTGATCAAGCGGCACCGCCCGAAATATAACATCCGTCTGCGCGACGATAAGCACTACCCTTATCTCCAATTAACGATGTCGGAGCCGTTCCCACGCTTACTGGTGACGCGGCGCGTGAAGAACGGGGACGGCAACCGGTACTTCGGGCCGTACACCTCCGGGCATGCCGTGTGGCAGAGCATGGACCTGATCTACAAAATCTTCCCGCTCGTGACCTGCAGAAAAGCCTGGACGAACAAGGAGCACGAACGGCCGTGTCTTTACCACCACATGGGGCGGTGTCCGGAGGCACCTTGCGCGGGACTCGCCGACAAAGATCGCTACGCGCAGGGGGTGAAGGACGTCGAGATGTTCCTGTCCGGGCGTCAGGATAAGTTGATCAAGGATATGGAGGCGAAGATGGAAGCGGCGTCCGACAATCTGGAGTTCGAGCGGGCGGCGAAACTGCGCGACCAACTCCACTCCGTGCGGCAGATCGTCGAGCGGCAGAAGGTGATCTCTACCACCACGGGCGATCAGGACGTGATGGCTGTGGTCGCCGACGAAGCCGGGGCGTGCGTGCAGATGTTCTTTATTCGCGGCGGCAAACTGATCGGTCAGGAGCACTTTTTGCTGGACGGCACCGACGGCGAGGGTGGTGTGACCGAGGCGACCACCGAGTTTTTAAAGCAATACTATCAGGACGCCGCGTTCGTGCCGAGCGAGATCGTGCTCCCGACGTTTGTGGAGGAGTCCGAAATCATTGAGGCGTGGCTACGACAGAAGAAAGGCGCGAAGGTCACTCTAACGGTGCCGAAGCAGGGCGAAAAGAAAAAACTTCTGGAGATGGCCGCGACGAATGCCGAGCTAGCCCTGCAACAGATCAAGGCGAGTTCGGCGGCTGAGCAGGGGCGCATTGACGGCGCGTTGCAACAACTCGCCAAATATCTGGAGATGCCCGACAATTCGCTCCGACGTATTGAAGCCTACGACAACTCGAACGTCCAGGGGCGGCACGCCGTCGGTGGCATGATAGTGTTTGAAGAGGGCAAGCCGAAGAAGAGCGAGTACCGCCGCTTTAAGATCGAGCAGTCGGAGGGAACGCCGAACGACTTCGCGATGATGTTCGAGATGCTGTCGCGCCGCTTCAATCAGATGTCGGAGAATAACGCAAAGTTCGCGCAGAAACCGGATCTGATCCTGATTGACGGCGGGAAAGGTCAACTCTCGGCGGCGCAAGATGCCATGAAGCAGTTCGGGTTTGATTTCCCGATGATCGGCCTCGCAAAGCAGTTCGAGTCCGTGTTCGTGCCGGGGCGCGACGAGCCGATAGAGCTACCGCGCAACTCGCCGGCACTGTTCCTTCTGCAACGTGTCCGGGACGAGGTTCACCGCTTCGCAATCACGTACCACCGCGCCGTGCGCGGTCGGGCGGCGAACATGTCAGTGCTAGACGAGGTTCCCGGCATCGGGCCTCTGCGCCGCCGGAATCTGCTCAAGTATTTCGGCTCGGTGGAGCGGATGAAAAACGCCGGGGTGGAAGATCTAGCGAAAGCCCCCGGAATGAGCAAGCCCGCCGCGCAAGCCGTGTACGATCATTTGCGCGGCGGGTAGACTTATGCGAGTAGCCCTGGTTCGGCCAAAGTCGGGGCGACCAGTATACGCCGCGCGGTCTCTGTCAATCAAGCTTCGTCCATCGCCCCGACTCGAGCCACCACGGCATCGGGAGTATTACCATACTTAGATGCCAGCAGACCAAGAACGAGAGCCCGTTGCCCGTCGCGCAAGCCTTGCGTGAGGCCCTGTTGCAGTCCCTCTTTCCGCCCCTTCTCCATGCCGCGAATTTCGTAAATAGAAAGCATTTTTTGTTCTTCTCCCGTCGCTTGTTTCGCAACTATATCTCTGTATTGTACCGCCTCGGCCTCGGTCAGTTCAATTTAATGCTCAACCATATTCGTCAGCAACACCTTGCGCGGCGCGCTAACCCGGCTTTGCAAGATAGTTTGTATCGCCCTCCACTTCCGCGCGACCGAATCGCGCGTCGCATCGCCCGGCTTCATCAACGCGCTAAGAGCAACACCTATCAGATTCTCGCTATGCAGGTAGTCGTCCGCGACCAGATCCGGCAAGCCTACCGCCGCGTACTGGAACTGCAACACAAGCAAGTCGAATAGCTCCCGCCGGTATATTTCGGTGACTATCCCTCCTGTTCCTGGCGAAAGGTAGATGACGATGGGATAAATAGGTTTTTTGAGTTGTCTCGTGAGCAACTCATAGTATTCGTACATCCGGGCGTTAAACGGCGACCGACGCCAGACTTCTGTTTCGACGTGAAAAACCACTACCTCGGGGGGACCGTCTAGCGTGCGCACCTCTATAACCGAATCGGCACGGCGGGGATCGCCGTCTGGAAAGGCGGTAAACACTTCTTGTTCCAGATAGCGGACCGAAGTGAAGTCTATCAACGCGGCGACTTGCGGGAAGAACAACTCCATGAAACCGCGGAAGAAAAGCCGGAGTAGCTTTTTAGAACAGTTGGTCGTGCGTGAACATGGATTCATCTTACCGCCAATCTTAGTTGTTACGGTTGTGCGCTATATGGAATCCGATCATCACGCGGGAGAGTCCGGGGGCTCCGCTAGTTCGTCCACGACAACGCGCGGAGGTACGCCCCCCGCGCCGGGGCGAACTCCGAGCGTAGCTCCATTGACTTCTTGTACAAGTCACGCGCCTCCGCGAAACGACCTTCTAGTTCGCGGATACGACCCAGGTGGTAATATGGGTAGTTGCGGCAGTCATAGCGCGGAGCGACGATGGCCCGCTCGAATAGCGCGACGGCACACGCTATCAGTTCGGTGGCCTGTTCTTTATCTTCCTCGGCGTCGGACTTGCGGAGGAGGTAAACCCCCCAATCGTTGTAGGCGTTGCCGAAATCCGGTTCGAGGGTTATCGCGGCTTCACAGTGCGCGATCGCCTCATCCGTCAGACCGCGCCCGGCGATGGTCCAGGCGAGGGCGACATGCGCCTCGGCGGTGGGGAACAACTCGAGCGACATCTGGTAATACGCGGCGGCGTCTTCGTGGTCACCCTGGGCGAATCGGGCGTCGCCCAGGGCGCGAAACTCTTCCGCTTCGACATGCGCCGACAGCACGTTCAGATCGAGTACCATATCGCAAGCAGTTAACCCCGGATGGTCTGTCCGGGTTCCATCTCCGCTATCTGAACGGTTGCCTCGACATGCTTTAGTGCCTCGCGGAACTTGTCGGGGGTTCCCGTCAGGAGGGGAAATGTCGCGTAGTGGATTGGTATCACATACTCAACGGAGGAGAGCAGGGCGGACGCGGCGGCGGCTTCGCGCGGGCCCATCGTGAACCGGTCGCCGATGGGGAGCAGGGCCAGGCGGGGCGTATATATCTCCGAGATGAGCCGCATATCGCCGAAGATGGCCGTATCGCCCGCGTGGTAAATCGTGAACATGTCGTCGCCATCGGGGATATGGAGCACGAAACCCATCGGCTCGCCGCCATAGAGCGTGTTCGCGCCGTCGCTGATGCTCGATGTGTGGTCGGCATGTGTCATAGTGACCGCGAATCCGAGGTCGTCGAACGGCATCGTTCCGCCTTTGTTGACCATGACTAGATTATCGCCTGCTATGCCCTTGGAACCGAGGTAGCCGCATACCTCCGGCACTGCGAGGACTCGGCACCCGGTCGCCTTCGCGATAGGCAAGCAGTCGGCGAAGTGGTCGTCGTGCGAGTGGGTGATCAGAATCATGTCCAACTTGCCGATGTCGGCGTTCTTTAATGGACAGAGTGGATTGTTTTCTACGAACGGGTCAATAAGAACGCGCGCTCCCTTCGCGGTCTCAAAAAGCACAGTGGCGTGTCCGAGATACGTTAGCGCGAAGCCCTGTGGCAGGTTCGGGGTGATCATGGATTGTTCCTTCAGTCTAGTCGGTGGTGAGTATTCGTTTGGTCACGCGGACACGTTCCTCATAGGTATAACGTGTTAAAGCGGGCGTCGCCCCCGCGATGGATAGCTCCTTGGCGAGGGTAATCCAAGAACGGCAACCGTAATAATCCGGTTCCATAGGCAACGTCACCGTCTCCGGCAAATTATACGCGCGCAGAAACAGGCAGTATAATGGCTTAGTCGGCTCGTTCTCGGAGCGGAACTTCAGGAACGCGTTCCCGTATATGTGTTGCGAGCCGAACGTAAATAGTTTGGGAAACCGTTCCGGCTGTATTAGGAGGATGTCAGTGATCCGCGCCCATGCGTCGAGCCGTACATTCTCTCCTTTCGGGCGATGCTTCTCCTCGTCCTCGCGCCATGCGCCATAGCACGGTTGCAACGTGCCGGCCTGTTCGGCCTGATGATCGAACGTCGGGAACAGCAACACGTCGCGCGATTCGACCACGAACTCGCCCTCTGCCTCGCGGATGCCGCCCTTGCGGAGGAGCATGACCTGGCGGCCCTCGCGTAGGGCGCGGATCGCTACGGCCCACTCTTTCAAGGCCGTGGTTAGTGTGCGGGGCAGTTCGTTGTCGTCGGTCACGGCTCGTTCCATGATTCCCGTTGTACCCAAAATGTGACGGATTTCGCTTGAACCGCCGGATTGGATGCACTGACGACGGCACGCGCTTGACGGAGTTACTTTTCGTAAGTTGACAAAGGCACTCGCTTCAAGTTATACTATCGGCAGAGTGCAAACCAACCTTTCGGCATCCGCAACGCAAGCCGCCGCGATAGCATCCGCTACCGCTTAGCCCTCCCGCACGGATTTCCGGCCTGTTTTTAAAGCGACCTTCCGTGTAACAAACGCGGAGGGTCGTTTTGTTTCCTGTCCTGTAACTATTAAAGAGGGTATGAACCGAGAATGTCCGCGACTTTAACACTTGATAACGATGTATTTTCCACTCTGGAAGCCGAAGCAATACGGCACGGCGAAACAGTGACTGACTACATTATCTTGACGTGGGGGCGCTACAGTAAGGCGGAGGAATTCTCGCGTCACGCGTTCCCCCCGCCCTTGGAACGTTACCAAAATTACCTGTTCCGAGAAGTCGCGCAGGGCGGAACAACGCCCGGTGCGGCGGGGTGCGTGCTGCTCTGCCTGCGACGACTGCTCGCGGATGTGCCGGACGCACCGCTACCGGACATGGGCGCGGCGGAGCAACAGGTCGCATGCGCTTGGGACAGGGGAGAACATCATCTCGAGTTGGAGGTGTTTGCCTCTGGTGATGGCGAATGGTTCTACTGCAATCGAACCACCGGCGTGGTTTGGGAGAAGGACTGAGATATTGAAACGCCAGTCACGCAAGGCGTCAAGGAGAAATTGGATCGTGTGCGCGAATGACTCATGCCGAACCGCTAGCCGCCGGCGAAGTCGTTCTACGCATGGCTACGCCACCTGGAGTAGGGGAAACACTGATCGCCGCGCTCATTCCATCATCGCTCAATGAAGCTTCGGGGTTGCGCTCACTCTCCGTGTTCGCCACTAGTCGTACAATGCCGACACAGGCGCGGGCGATTGTTTCGCCCCGCCACACTATGGCACCTCGGCTACCGGTGGACGGCATCCGTGCGCTACGCCCGGTGCCCGATCCCGTCGCTGTCTCGCCCCTGGATGTCGTTTGGCATGTGCTAATGAAAGCGGACGGTAAACCCGCCCCCCGACCGGGGGCAATTGGCCATGCTGGAATCACAGGCTTGGTGCGCCCTGACGCAATACCGCGTTCTGTATACCGTAGCTACCGCTCGCAACTCGTCGACCTCGCGCGGGCGTCGGGTGTAGTCGCTATCGAGCCGGATGAAGAACCCAACTTATGAACTCACTGCAAAACGCCGTTTTACACATACTTGAAGCCGACGCCCGTACCCCCGCCGCGACAATCGCCGCGCAGACCGGCACCGGCGAACCCGAAGTGCAGGCCGTGATCGCGGACGCCGAGGACACCGGGATCATCCGTTCCTACCGCGCCCGCGTGGACTGGGAACGCGCCGGGGAGCCGCGCGTGTTCGCGTTCATAGACGTGTCCGCGCAGCCCGAACGCGGCTCCGGCTACGACCGGATCGCCGAGCGGATATACCGCTTCCCGGAGGTGCATTCGGTGTACCTGGTCTCCGGCACACAGGACCTGCGCGTCGTGGTCGAGGGGCATACGATTCAGGAAGTCGCTAACTTCGTCGCCGAGCGGGTCGCGACGATTGACGGAGTGAAGGGCACGCAGACCAATTTCTTGCTCAAGAAGTATAAGGAAGACGGCGTGCTTTTCACGGGCGACGAGAAAGAAGATCGCCGGTTGGCGGTGACCCCATAGGCTGAGGATTATGCGCGGGTCTGCGTGCGGCGTCGGACTGGCATGATGTCTATTTTAGCGTGACGGGTGGCGTAACACCTGCTTTTATACGCCATGACTTGACGAGTGGGTCGAGCGGGGCGGAGGGTATTAACGATGAAATCTTTGAGTGAAAAAATAATATCGGTCCCGGCGTCGGGGATACGCCGATTTTTCGATCTGGTCGCCGAGATGGATGACGTCATCTCGCTAGGCGTCGGCGAGCCGGACTTCGTGACGCCGTGGCGTGTCCGCGAGGCGGCCATCTGGTCGCTCGAAAAGGGACAGACGACGTACACGAGTAACTACGGGCTACTGGAGTTGCGCATCGAGATCGTCCGGAAGATGAAGGAGCGGTACGGAGTCGAGTGGAACCCGCGCCAGGAAGTGCTGGTCACGGTCGGCGTCTCCGAGGCACTGGATACGGCGTTCCGCGCCCTGCTCAACCCCGGTGACGAGGTGCTAATCCCCGAGCCGTGCTACGTCTCGTACGCGCCGTGCGTCGCGTTCGCGGGCGGCGTGCCGGTGCCGGTGCCGACGCGGGCCGACACCGGATTCCGGACGCGAAGCGGCGATGTCGCCGCGCTGATAACTCCCCGGACGAAGGCGATTTTACTTTCTTATCCGACGAACCCGACGGGGGCGACGATGGACGCGGTGGGGTTGCAGGCCATCGTGGACGTGTGCGTCCAGAACGATTTATACATCATTTCCGATGAGATTTACGACAGGCTCTCCTACGACGCGCCGCATGTCTGCGTGGCTTCGCTCCCCGGTGCCTACGAGCGCACGATTCTGTTGAATGGTTTCTCCAAAGCATACGCGATGACCGGATGGCGTATCGGGTATGCGTGCGCCCCTGCTCCGATCATTGAGGTGATGATGAAGATTCACCAGTACACGATGCTGTGCGCCCCCATCACGGCGCAGATAGGTGCCCTGGAAGCCCTGCGTCGTGGCGATAGGGATGCGGAAGAGATGTGCGCGGATTATGACCGCCGCCGCCGTCTGTTCGTGAAGGGGCTGAACGAGATCGGTCTGGACTGCCCGATGCCTGGGGGGGCCTTTTACGCGTTCCCGTCCGTGAAGCGGTGGGACCTGTCCGCCGAGGAGTTTGCCGAGCGTCTGCTGGTCGAGGAGAAGGTGCTGGTCGTGCCCGGCCCTGTCTTCGGCGAGGGGGGGGCGGGACATATACGTTGTTGCTACGCGACCGCCGCCGATAAATTGCAAGAGGCGTTGCGGCGCATTGAGCGGTTCGTGTCACGGCTGTAAAAAGAGTTACAGGAAGGGTGGGATCAGTAGTATGAGGGAACGCATTTTCGCGGGGGCGCGGGTCGGGGAAGTCGGTTTGGGTTGCTGGCAGTTCGGCGGGGACTGGGGCACCGTGCCGGAGGAGGACGCACAGCAGACGCTCGAAGCCGCGTTCGCGAACGGCGTGACGTTCTTCGACACGGCGGACGTTTATGGCGGCGGCTTGAGCGAGGAGATCGTTGGGCGTTTCCTCGCTCGTACCCGTGCCGATGTGTTCATCGCGACGAAACTCGGGCGCAGAGGTGATCCCGGTGGAGCAGCCAACTTTACCCCGGCGGTCATGCGCTCGCACGCAGAGGATTCGTTGCGACGGCTGGGCGTAGAGCGGCTGGACTTAACCCAGCTACACTGCATTCCGACGGATGAACTGCGTCGCGGGGATGTTTTCAACACGTTGCGCGATTTACAAACCGAGGGGAAGATCGCGAACTGGGGTGCCAGTGTCGAGTCCATGGAGGAGGCACTAATCTGTCTCGCTGCGCAGGGAATCGCCTCGCTCCAGATCATCTTCAACCTCTTCCGCCAGAAGCCGATTGACACGTTGTTCACGGACGCACGGGCGAAGGGGGTGGCGATCATCGTTCGGTTGCCGCTCGCATCGGGACTGCTGACTGGGAAGTACACGCCGGGCACCACGTTCGAGCCACAAGATCATCGCACCTACAACCGGGATGGGGCGGCGTTCAACGTCGGTGAGACGTTCGCCGGCCTGCCGTTCGAGTTAGGCGTCGCGCTCGCCGACGAGCTAAAGCCGCTCATGCCGTCCCCCCTGACGCTGGCGCAAATGGCACTACGCTGGTGCCTCGACTTCCCGGAAGTGACCGTGATCATTCCGGGCGCGAAGAACCCGGAGCAGGTCCGCGCGAACGCCGCCGTTTCCGATCTGCCGCCGCTCTCACCGGAGCTACACGCAAGGCTACGGGAGTGGTACGCCGCGCGAGTTGCCGCGCACATTCGGGGGCCGTATTGACCGCGCTATACTAATCACGCTGAATCCCGGTGCGCGAATCGCAACCGCGTCCGGGGTGACGTCTGTCGCCCGCCGACTGATGGGAGTTTCGCGTCGCCATCGCGTTGAAGCGTAGCTCGCCTACGAGCACCTGAGGGCCAAAACCGGCCCGCGTGCGATTCTCGCTTCGCCACAAGTCGTGTACGTATGTGGCTACACGGTGACCGTCAGTGCCCCGCGATGATCCCGGCGTGGGGCATGGACACGGGCTACGACGACAGCCGGTATAATTGTATGAGGAGAAGCCGATGACACTCACTGTTACCCTCCCTGATACTATCGCCCGCCGACTCGTCTTACTGCCACAGTCCGAGCGGGATTCACTGATCGCCGAACTGCTTGCCGATGTCTGGGACACCGAGGATGACTTACGACTCGACGACGAGGCGGCCATCCGGCGCGGTGTAGCCGACGACGAGGCGGGGCAGTTCATGTCGCTCGAAACCCTCATCGCCCGTATGGACGAACACAAAGCGCGGGCAAGATGAGCGACGACGAACCGGAACCGCCGATATATGCGCTTCAGTTCGCGGAGGCTTTCTTCGCCGACCTGCGCGACGGCTGGGAACATTTCCGCTTGAGTCACGTACGCTCCCTGCGCGACGGTGAGTGTTGCGGTGTCAGACAGGGTTACCCCGTGAGAACGAGTTGGGCGGTGGCGGGTTTGGGGGCTAAAATGGTGATGGCAGGGGTTAGCACTGAGGCGCTGGCGAGAGCGAGATGGCGAATCCTGGTGGGAGGGTGCGGAGCGAGATAATGCATAAAGTCTCCTGACGCTCTTGATGTATCTCGGGTCGGCACGATCACTGGGGTCGAGAAGGGGAAGCAACGTCGTCTCTATGGTTCGCCATCTCTTAGCGTTCCTCCTTCGCCCTACACCCGCGCACGGCAACTATCTTCATATTTCTTACTCCTGTCTTCAAATATCAGGTTGACAGGCGAGGAACGTGCCTCTTTCGGGTGTCCCGGCGGTTGAAGTCGCCGGGGCACAACGTCCGGCACCGCCCAAACGCCGTGGCACGCTCTCCCGCCCGCCTGTGTTCGCTCCACCCTACTAACTAATCGTCATCCCGGTGGTGCTTGCGCTTCGACCAGCCACGATGCTCGCCGTTGTCTCGCCCGCCGTCGCGGCGGGAACAGTAGGTCTCGCGGGGGGCGGGCCGGTACGTCTCCTCGTCCCCGTCATACTGGGGGCGGGGGTAGCCGTATCGTTGCTCGTTGCTCCCATGCCCCTGTGCCTTGCGAGCGTCTTCGTACTTCTTTCCCGCGTAGGCGGCACCGGCACCGGCTATCAGCGCGTTCGTGGTTTTTCCTTTAATGCCTTCGTAGATCGCGACCCCGCCGAGGCCGAATCCCAGGTTGCGCATCAGGTTCTTGTCGTTCTGGCGGGCGCGGTCCTTGTTCGACTGGGCGTGGCCACTCACGGGTGTCATTAGACCTACACCGAGCGCGAGAGCCGCTAGTAGAGCCAATGAGACCGGCCTACCGGCGGTTTGTAAAGAGTGTGTTTTCATCCTCAGGATCCCTTCGTCGTGGACACCGTTTGCGGTCCGGTCATCCGGCGATGCTTTCGGTTCGGTCCGCGCATCTGATGAGGTGAACGCCGGGCGGATAATAAATGTGACGGGGCGCGTCGGACCTGATTCCGATGCGCCCCGTTTACCCCTTCACCTACTGCGGTCTAACCGCCGATTCGATGGTATCCCGAGCGTCGATTGTTCACGAACTGCGTGTAGCCGACTCTCTTTCCGCTTCGATAGCGGTACACCTTGTAAGTGCCGCCCTCGCGCCGCTGTGCTTTGCGCGAGTCCTCGTATTTCTTGCCCGCGAGGGCGGCACCGGCACCGATTACGACCGCGTTGGTCGTCCGCCCGTGCAAACCCTCGTAGACAGCGGCGGCACCGGCACCCACCCCAAGGTTGCGCATAAGGTTCTTGTCCTTCTGTCGCGCCTTGTCTTTCTTCGACTGCGCGTACGCCGCGTTTGGCGTGACAACGCCACCCACGAGAACCAATGTCATGGCGACCGCCGTTAGCCTGGCGATATTTCTTAACGTGATCATCTTGATTAATCCTTGTCACACCTTATTTAGGGTCACTCGCTCGGCCGACCCATCGGTCGCGCTGGGGTACCACTGTTAACTGATACCGTGATTGCGCCGAAGTCAAACCGCCGTTTTGGCGGCCATGTGTGTTCAGGCGCGGGTACCTAACTATTAATACGTCATCCGCGAAGCCGACGTGACCGCGCTTGATTCGGGAGGGCAAGCTCGCGCGCGGTTGGCACCGAGGCCACACCCGCAACCCGGCGGTCATGCCCAATCCCGCTGTTCCGGTGGTAGTTATAAGGGGAACTCTTCTGCGGCTAATTATGTTATAATGAAGTTATAAAGTGCCAGTCGGTGGGTATTATTTCCGTCTACAGCACCGGGTTAGGCTTCCTAGTATCAGAGGGCTTAGTTCCTAAATCTTCGGCGATCAATCGCGTGTAGTCAGGCGGATAACTCATGGCATTAAGGTCTTTAGATGATGAATGGCGGCGGTTCAAGGCGAACGGGGATAGTAGGGCCCGCTCCGCGATAATAGACAACTACGCATATCTCGTCAAAATCACTGCGGGCCGCGTCGTCACTAGCCTTCCTCCCAACCTCGAGCGCGAAGATTTACACACCGCCGGGGCGATGGGCCTGATCAAAGCGGTCGATCAATTTGATCCGGGCCGCCAAGTCAAGTTCGAGACCTACGCGATCGCACTGGTTCGTGGGGCCATTCTTGAATCCCTCCGCGAAGAGGATTGGGTTCCTCGTTCCATTCGCGAGCGATCCCGAATGCTCGAAAGAGCGTTTCAAGAGCTGGAAAACCGCACGGGTCTGCCACCCTCCGAATCCGAAGTCGCCGCGCATCTGGGCCTTACCATCGAGGAATTGACTAAAATAATCTCCGATACATCTCGGGGAACGGTTGTCTCGCTGGATGACTTAATAATGGGCGGGGAGGGGGTGGAACGGCTTCACCTGTCGGATGTCGTGCCTGATGACGGGGCGGGTCCCGTGTCGGACGTCGAGGCGCGGGAAAAGATACGTCAGATCGCGGGCGCGATTGACCGGCTTCCAGAACGTGAGAGGCTCGTCATTGCCCTCTACTACTATGAGGGCTTAACCTTCAAGGAGATAGGAAAGGTGCTTACCGTTTCCGAGTCGCGGGTGTACCAACTCCATACGCAGGCTGTATTGCGGCTTCGTGGCTATCTCGGCCGCGACCACGACCTCTTCAAGACGTAGAAATAATTCGCGCATTTGGGGGGCAAAGGCAGCGTGGCACGGAAAGTGCCTTCCCTCGTGTTGGAACGAGAATCGGCTCATTTCCGGGTCTCCCTGATTCACCCCCGAGGACCTACTTGTGTTCGTGATGTTCGTAGCGAAGCCATGCAGAGTGAAACGCAAACCATAGTAGCCCGACCTAACGATACGGCAACTACCACGTACCCGCCTGTCGAAAAGCGCACGCAGATCAAGCTGACGGCGACGCCGACCCGCCGCGCGCTTCCCGCGGTTATAGCCGCATCCACCGACGAAGGAGGCGATGGCCGTATCGCGGGCGAATCGGGAACATGGGACGCCGATAGTGCCTTTCCCATGAGCGAAATCAGTGCCCTCGCCGAGGCGATCGGCGGCGACATACTCGTCTCCCTCGACCGTGCGCTTAGGTTCACGTTCGCTAACCGCGCCGCGGAAGAGTTTTTCGGCCACTCGTTCGACGCCCTGCGCGGACGCCCCGTTGCCGCGCTCGCGCCCGACGCGGGCAAGGGCGCGAGCGAACTGGTGGTGCGTCTGCGCGACGCTCTGCGGGACGGAATCGCTGACAGATTCGAGATGGCCTTCGTCCCGAACGGCCGACATTATCAGGCTTTTGTCACGCCGTATTCCGACGGAATCTTCCTCTGTCTGCGTGACACCAGCGACCAGCAGGTCAAACTCCTCGAACTGGCCGAGAGCCACCGCCTCGTCGAGCAGATGGTGGAGTTGGCACCGGACATGATTTACATTCACGATCTCGCCGCGGGCGCGGACGTATTTACGAACGGTGCTGTCGCCGTCTCTTTGGGCTATACCCCCGCCGAAATGGAGGCGATGGCTCCCGAGCAACTCGCCGCGCTCGCGGTACCGGAGGATGCCTCGTGTCGGATTGAGTCTCGTAATCGGCTCTTATCCAGCGAGGTGCCGGTTGAGTACGAGTTCCGCCAGCGGCACCACGACGGTTCGACGCGCTGGTTTTGTAGCCGCGAGACGGTGTTCGGTCGTGGTCCGAATGGCGAACCGCGGTTGCTACTCGGTTTCGCACGGGACATCACTGATCGGCGGCGGGTTCTCGACAGATTATTCGAGCGCGAAGAATATTCGCGCCGATTAACGGAGAGTACGCCCGACTGTATCCTAACCCTCGACCTTCAGGGGGGGCTGATCCAGATCAACGAGCGCGGCAAAGCCCTGATGGAGATCGAGGATTTCGGCCCGCTCGTCGGGGCGGAGTGGACGCTACTCTTTCAGGAGAGTTACCGCTCTCTTGCGAGGCGTGCCCTGAATGCTGCTATGGCGGGCGGCACGGAACGGTTCCAGGGCGTGGCGAAGACTGCGGTCGGCACCCCGCTCTGGTGGGACGTGGTAGTGACGCCCATCATCGGCACGTCGGGTAAGCCGACGCAGATCGTGACAGTCGCCCGGGACATCACCGGGTTCAAAACACTCGAAGGGGAGCGGGAACGGCTGTTGCAGGACGCCATCACGCGCGCCGATTTTGACCCGCTCACCGGACTGCTTAACCACCGGGCCTTCCACCGTGAACTGTTAAAGGCGGTGGAGGAAACAGGCCAGGGCCCACCTGCTCTGTGCGTCTTGCTCATTGACCTAGACAACTTCCGGTATTTTAACGAGGCGTATGGGCGGGCGGCGGGAGATGATTTGCTGGTTCGGATGGCTAGGGAGTTAGTCGGCTGTTGCCGCCCCGAGGACACGCTCGCGCGTATCGGCCCGGACGAATTCGGCATCGTCGCCCCGCGCATGACGCGGGCGGAGGTGGGCCCCTATGTGCTCCGTCTGCGGGCGGCGGTTGACTGCATCGGGTTGCGATCCCCCGACGGCGCAGACTCGATCCCGCTCCACCTGACCATCGGGCATGCCCTGCTCCCGGAAGATACCGCCTCCGCCTCCGCCGCCTGTGACATCGCCGAGGAGAGACAGCGCGCGGATCACACGGGCGGACACTCGCGCGAGGCGGAGCGCGTCCGGGAGTCACTGCGCGAGGCGGTTGACTCGTTCGGCATGCTCGACACGCTAATCGCCACGATTGACGGCAAAGACCGTATGACGCGCCGTCAGAGCGAGGACACGCTGATCTACAGCCGCCGCATCGCCGAGAAGTTCGGCCTCACGGATGGGGAGAAACGTTCCCTGGACATCGCCGCCCTTCTTCACGACGTCGGAAAGGTCGGGATTGACGAGCGCATCTTGCGGCAGCCCGGTAAGCTCTCCGACACCGATTTCGCCGTGGTCCAACAACACCCCAAGATCGGTGCCATGCTAGTCGGCTCTGCGGTAGACGACGTGGACACGGTGGAGGCCATCCTGTATCACCACGAGAACTGGAACGGCACCGGCTACCCCGCCGGACTCGCGGGCGAGGAGATCCCGCGACTGGCGCGGATTCTTAACGTGGCGTCGTCGTACGCCGCGATGACGAACAACCGCCCTTACCGAAAGGGGATGACGCCGACGATGGCGCAGAAGGTGTTGCAAGGTGGTGCTGGGACGCAGTGGGACCCGGAGTGTGTCGCTAACCTGATCGCCGTCGCGAACTCGTAGCGTACTCGTGACCGTTATCGCCGCCGCGCGGTACAATACGGACACGATGTCACCTGAAGAACTCGAAGCGGGGTTGCTCTCCTGCGTCCATTGCGGTTTTTGTCTCCCTGCCTGTCCGACCTACCTAGAAACGGGTGACGAGGCGGACAGCCCGCGCGGGCGTCTCGTGCTGATGCGCGAGGCGGCGGAAGGCAAGTTGCCGCTCGCGTCCGAAGGTTACGGCTCTGTCGGTTACCACCTGGATCGCTGTCTGGGGTGCCGCGCCTGCGAAACGGCGTGCCCGTCCGGGGTTCCCTACGGCATTCTGCTAGAGGAGATGCGCGACCGGCAGGAACGGGAGACGAAACGCCCGGTCGGACAGGTCGTCTTGCGCGAGGGGATGCTCGCCCTGCTCACCAATCCCGCGCGGATGAAAGCGGCACTGATAGCCGGGCGCGTGACGGGGGGGGCGATCCCGCTACCTGTCGCGAAGTTCGTCGGTCTGCCTTCGGACACACGTATGCCTCTGCCGGAGGATCTCGCCGTCTCTAGCCGCGACGTCGCGACGCTGACCCCGGCGACCGGGGTGAAGCGCGGTCGCGTCCTGCTCGCCACTGGGTGCGTCATGCGCGTCCTGTATGCCCCCGTCCACGCGGCGACGGCGCGTGTTCTTGCCGCGAACGGGGTGGAGACAATCGCCCCTCGCAATCAGCCTTGTTGCGGGGCGTTGCACGGCCACCAGGGGAAGCTCGCGGCGGCGCGGGCGATGGCGCGAGCGACCATCGAGTCGTACGAAGCGGCGTGCGGGGGCGCGGGATTGCCTTCCGTAGACGCGGTCATCTTAAACTCGTCGGGGTGCGGCTCGTTCTTGAAGGGCTACGGGCACCTGCTCGCCGAGGACGAGCGTTTCGCCTCCCGTGCCGCCCAGTTTGCCAACAAGATCAAGGACATCAGCGAATATCTCGCCGCGCTACCCGGCGGGTTGCGCCCGATGCGCCCGCTTCCGATGCGCCTGACCTACCACGACGCATGTCACTTGCGCCACGGGCAGGGGATCTATGACGCCCCGCGTACGTTGCTCAAGTCCATCCCCGGCGTCTCTTTCGTCGAAACTGTCGAGTCCGACCTTTGTTGCGGAAGCGCGGGAGTGTACAACTATCTGCAACCAGAGATGGCGGGTACATTGCTGGATCGGAAAGTGGCTAATCTGCTGGCGACCGGTGCCGAAGTCGTCGCGACCGGGAATCCGGGCTGTCTCGCCTGGATTCAGCAGGGTATGAAGCGAATCGGGGCGCGGGCACCGGAAGTGGTACACCCCGTCGAACTTCTCGACCGCGCCTATTCTATCGAGGGAGCTTTCTGAGACTGTTGCAGAACCCGCCCTCCTCTATTTTCACCCTCCACAAGACCGCGCCGGGTTGCGCCGCCCGGCGCGGGACGCTCCGGCTGAAACATGCCACGGTAGAAACGCCTGTGTTCATGCCGGTCGGCACGCAGGGCACCGTGAAGGCGATGACCTGGGAGGAGGTCGCGGAACTGGGCTTCCGTCTTTGCCTCGGCAATACGTTCCACCTGTATCTGCGCCCCGGCTCCGAGCGGATCGAGCGGTTCGGGGGGTTGCATGAGTTCGTCGGCTGGGACGGGGCGATGCTGACCGACTCCGGCGGCTACCAGGTATTCTCGCTGAAGGATCTACGGACGATCACCGAGTCCGGCGTGCGGTTCCGCTCGCCGACCGACGGCGCGTATCACGACTTCACCCCAGAGTCGGTGATGCGTATCGAGCACGAACTGGGGGCGGATGTCATCATGGCATTCGATGAGTGTCCGCCGTACCCGGCAACGGAGGAGTACGTGCGTCTTTCGGTGGAGCGGACGCACCGGTGGCTGGATCGTTGCATAGAGGCCCATGACGAGCGGGGTGGTGACGGCTCCGGCTCGGTGCTGTTCGGGATAGTGCAAGGTAGCAATTACGGCCACCTGCGGCGCGAGTCGGCGGAATTCGTCGCGTCGCGTCCGCTCGCCGGGATCGCGGTCGGGGGAGTGTCGGTGGGGGAGCCGCCCGCCGAAATGCTCCGCGCTCTCGATCAGACGATGCCGTACCTGCCCTCCGACAAGCCGCGCTACCTGATGGGGGTCGGCACTCCCACGGATCTCGTGGAGTCCGTGTACCGCGGTATTGACATGTTCGACTGCGTTCTTCCTACACGGGTGGCCCGAAACGGCACCCTCTACACCTCACAGGGACGCGCGCATCTCAAGAACGCGCGATGGACGGACGAGCAAGGGCCGATTGATCCCGAGTGTCCGTGCAAGGTCTGCCAGAAACACAGCGCGGCGTATCTGCGACACCTGCACCAGACGAACGAGATACTCGGCGCACGTCTAGCGACGTATCATAATCTCGCCTTTTACGCGCGCCTCATGGAGGGCATCCGCGCCGCCATTGAGGCGGATCGTTACCCTGCGTTCCGCGCCGGGTGTCTGGCGGCGTGGACCCGTGATGAGTCATCTGGGGAAGGCGATACGGGGATCGGATAGGATTCTGTGCCGCGCCCGCTCCTGGCAACACGTTCATATCAGAGAACAGAGAAGGTGATGGAAGTGGCATGTTTAACAGCGCGTGCTTCGAGGTAAATACAGTTAGCGGAACGAACCCTGCTAATTCGACGGGAATGCCGACGGGTGGTCGGTAAGAACACAACGGAGCAACAAAAAATGGGACTTTTCAGTTTAATCAGTTTCCTGATAGTGGGACTTATCGCGGGCGGGCTGGCGAAGATGATCATGCCGGGAACCGAAGACAAGCCGCAAGGCTGGGTGATGACGATGGTGCTCGGCGTGGTTGGCGCGTTCGTCGGCGGCTGGCTCGGTGGTCTGCTGTTCGGGAGTAGCGCGGGGTCGGGAAACTTCTCGATTCCGGGTATTCTAATGGCAACCGTCGGGGCGATAGCGGTGATCGCGATCATGCGACTCGTTACCGGTACCCGGCGTGCCATCTAAAAAAGATCTGACAAGGACAAAGCGATGACGTATCGAAACAGTGTGTTACTAGGCGTGGCCGTTGGCGTATTGACGTCAATTGGCATGACGCTCACAGGTTGTAGTGATCAGACAAAGGAAGCCGCTAGCAACACCGCGAGCGGCGTCGCGCAGGATACAGCTAACCACGCGGCGGCGGCGGGTCAGGTAGTTACGAAGACCGGCGACGCGGCTATGGCTACCGGTCAGAAAGCGGCGGACGCCACGAACAAAGCCGTTGACGCGACTGGCAAGGCCGTCGTGCAAACAGGCGAGGCGGTTAAAGACACTGCGGTTGTGGCGGGTAAAGCAGTCGGCGATACGGCTAAGGTAGCGGGGAAGGCGGTCGGCGATACGGCTAAGGTAGCAGGTAAAGCGGTTGGCGATACGGCTAAGGTAGCGGGTAAGGATGCCGCGAACGTAGGCAAGGCTACGGCGATGACACCCACCGTAAAGGCGGCACTGATGAAAACAGACTTGGATACGTCCAAGATCAACGTTGATACGATAGGCTCGACCGACACGATCGTTCTGAAAGGCACTGTCAAATCCGCCGCCCAGAAGACGCAGGCGGCGCAAACCGCTATGGCGGCTATCAAGGGCGCGGGCGAGACGTACAAGGTTAAGAACGAGTTGACTGTCGCGCCTTAATGCGCGGGGTGGGTAGATTGGTTGGTGGGGGCGGGATGCATTAGGCGTCCCGCCCCCGCCTTTGTTTGTTCGCATGTCTATACGGTGACAATCCAATCAGTTGCTTCTTGACCGGATCGGGTAGAGAAGGTACACTTCAGGGTGCGACTCCCGAAAGGAACGCCCCGACCCTCATGCGCCCTGCCGTTATCACCGACGAAATATCCCAAAACCTTGACCACGCGCTCGCCGTTATGGGGGAGTACGGCGTCACTTCCGCCGAGTTGCGCAACGTGTACGACAGGTATATAGTGGACGCCGATCCGGTACTGCTCGATCGCGTCGAGGCCGATCTGCGTAAGCATGGTGCCAGCGTATGTTGCCTCGATACCCCACTGTTCAAGTGCGATCTGGTCACCGCGAGTGCCCCGTCCGGGCCGACACATGGTGCTTCCGAGCGCACCCTGGCGGATCAGCAAACGCTACTCCTGCACGCCATTGACCTCGCGAAGCGCTTCGGAACCTCCTACCTGCGAATATTTTCGTTCTGGAAGCGCGGGCGGCTCACTCCGGAGATTGAGGATAGGATCGCCGACGAGTTGGTGCGCCCCTGTCAACTGGCGGAGCGGGCGGGGATCATCCTGTTGCTGGAGAACGAGCACGCCTGCTACCTCGGCACCGGAGCGGAGGCGGCGCGGATGATCGAGAAGATCGGATCGCCCGCGTTGAAGATGGTGTACGATCCGGGCAACTCGTTTTTCGCCGGGGAGCAACCGTTCCCGGCGGGTTATGAGGCGGCGCGGGCGCACATCGCTCACCTACACGTAAAAGATACGAGCGTTGGCGCGGACGGTATGCCACGGTTCCGCGCGATGGGGGAGGGCGAGATCAACTACGCCGGTCTATTCGCCGCTCTGAAGGCGGAGGGTTACGGGGGCGGCGTCTCGCTCGAGACACACTACCGCGGTGACGGGCAGGATGCGGAAGCCGCGTCCCGCGAGTCACTCGCGAATATGTTACGAATTATGGAGCAATCATAAATCATGTCCTTGATGGCAATAAACCGGACCGCGAAGAAGTACGGCTGGTTGGTCGGCGCGGTGATGGCGACCTTGATGATCGGCGGGGTAGTGTTGTCTGGCCTGGGCGGCAACATCGGCGGGCGGACGACGCGCCGAATGATCACGCCCGGCGCGGCGGAAGAGCCGGTCATCGCGACTGTCGGGAGCCAGCAGATCACGAAGTCGGAACTCGATCAACTCGCGCAGCGACTCGTCCAACAGCAGACGATGGGGAATCCGATGCTGGCGGGCAAGCAACCGACACCGGAACAGATGGATCAGTACCGTCTCGGCGCGACCGAAGTTGTCAAGCAACAGGAGGCACTTCGGGATATTGCTAAGCAGACGGGAGTGACTGTTACCGACGCCGATCTGCGGGGCGAGCGGGATAAACGCTGGGCGTCCCAGGTTCGAGCGGGTGTGGCCCAGCAGTTAGGACTGTCCGCCGACGCCGACGACGGCAAGGTCAGTGCCGCGCTCGCCAATATGCCGAACGGGATGGCACTGGAGGCGGTCAAGAACCGCTACCTGCCGGACGAATCGCTCCGCCTGTCCCTCCTGGTCGAAAAACTCACCGCAAAATACAAAACGCAAATCGCGGCGGATGAGCCATCTCTGCGCCGCGCATTCTCCGACATGACGATACGACATGTACTGATCAAGTTCGGGGCGGGTGCCCTGCCCGAAGAGCAGGCGAAAGTAAAAGCGGATAAACTGCTGGTCGCCGTGAAGTCGGACCCGACGAAAATGGGGGATCTGGCGAAGGCGAACAGCGACGACCCCGGCTCGAAACTCAAGGGCGGCGTTTACGAGTGGACACCGACCGCGCGGAAGGGCATCGTGCCCGAGTTCCAGTCCGCGCTCGAAACGCTCAAACCGGGCGAGACCTACGGGCAGACTGTACGCGTCGTCAGCCCTGGATACAGCGGCTTTCATATCATCCGCCTGGAGGCCGTGAAAGAGGGCAAAGAGTTCCCCAAAGACTTCGACAAAAACAAAGCGGCACTACTCGCGCGGTATGTTGGCGAGCACGCCCAGAAGCGGATCGAGGACGCGGTCAAGGCCGCCGAGCCGTTCATCAAAGTGACACTTTCCGATCCGGCGTTGCAGGCCGAGCAGTACCTTGCCGATGCCCAGAAAGCAACGAATCCGAAAGATGTCGCGGCGAAACGCGCTCTCGCGCTGGCCGAGCTTTCGAAGATACGTAAGGAAGACGATCCCTTAGGCATCGCCCCGCTTAAGAAGGCGCAACTCCTGACGCAGTCGGGTAAGACCAAAGAGGCCATCGCCGCTTACGAGGACGCGCTCACCTACCGCTCCACGCCAGAGACGCGGCTGGCCCTCGCGCAAGCCTACGTCGCCGACAAGCAGAACGACAAGGCGAAGGAGCAACTAGCGAAGATGGAAGAAGGCGTCATCCCCGACCCCCAGATGGAGGGCGGCATGGCGCAACTCTATGACAAGCTCGGCGAGACGGATAAAGCGAAGGCGGCGAAGGCGAAAGCCGAGCAGATGTCCAAACAACAGATTGATGCCATGATGAAGCAGTTCAAGGAGCAACAGGCGAAGCAGCCCGCGCCGTCCGCGCCGCGACAGTCAGCCCCGGCAAAAAAATAATGAGCGAGGACTCGCCCGCGCCCGTTTCTGGCACCCTTTTTCTGGTCGCGACGCCGATCGGGAATCTGGAGGATATAACGGCGCGGGCTTTGCGCGTTCTGCGGGAGGTCGCGCTGATCGCGGCGGAAGACACGCGTGTGACGCGCAAATTGCTGGCGCACTTCGACATTCATACCCCCCTCACTGCATACCACGCGTTTAGCACCGATGCTAAAGAGGGGGCATTGATTACCCGGTTGCTAGGGGGTGATTCCGTTGCGCTCGTCTCGGATGCGGGAACCCCGGCGATTAGCGACCCCGGCGCGGAACTGGTCGCGCTCGCCGTCGCCGAGTCCATCCGGGTCGAGCCGATCCCCGGTGCCTGCGCCGCCGTAGCGGGGATTATTGCCTCGGGCCTCCCGACCGGGCGGTTCGTTTTCGAGGGGTTTCTGCCGCGTCCGCGTGGGGATCGTCGAGAGCGTCTCGCGCAGATCGCCCGCGAGCAACGCACCATCGTGCTGTACGAGGCCCCGCACCGCCTGAAGGAGACGTTGAGCGACCTCCGCAAGACGTTTGGCGATGACCGTGCCGCCTGCGTCGCCCGCGAGGTCACGAAGAAGTTCGAGGAGTGGGTTCGCGGCTCGCTCGCACAGGTCGCGGCGCATTTCGACGCCACCGCCCCCCGGGGCGAATGCGTGATCATCCTCGCGGGGGGAGCCGGGGTGGACGCCGTTAGCGACGGCGAACCAGCCGCGTCGCCGGAAGACCTCGCGCGAGCCGCGCTCGGTCGTGACCTGTCGCCAAAAGATGCCGCCCGTGAGGTAGCGACGGCGACAGGCCTTTCTCGCAATGACGCTTATGCGCTAGTGCAGTCGCTACGCGCGTGCGACGTGACGTGAGGGTTACTTCCCATTGCGGTCAATCATCTCGTCCACGGTGACGAACCGATAGCCCTGTTTTTGGAGCGTCTCGATGAGTTGCGGTAAAATCTCGACCGTCTGTTCAATGCCATCATGGACGAGGATGATGCCGCCGTCGGACGCCTTGCCGAGGGTGCGATCTAGAATCACCTGCGCTCCCGGCGAAACGTAATCGCCCGGATCGTCTGTCCAGAGCACCATTGTGTAGCCGAGGATGGATGCCACCTCCGCGACCTGCTGATTATACTCACCGCCCGGAGGGCGAAACAGGCGCGGGGGCTTCCCGCCCACGGCTTTGATCACATCCCCACACGCCTTGATCTCGTCGGCGACATATATCTGCGGGATCTTCGGGAGAGAGACGTGATGATACGTGTGGTTGCCAACGCTATGCCCCTCGTTCAACTCCGCCCGGACGAGGTTAGGATATTTCTCCGCCTGTGACCCGACGACGAAAAAGGTGGATTTCACCTTGTATTTGCGCAGAATTTCCAGAATCCGGGGAGTATACGCCGGGTGTGGGCCGTCGTCGAATGTGAGAGCGATGTCCTTGCCGCGCAAATGCCCCCGAATAAGCTTGTGATATTTCAAGCCCTTATCTACCTCATCCATGTCTTGCGCCAGAAGTTCGCGCGCCCCCCGGTACACCTCTCGCCTAGCATTCTGGAAATAAGCATCCCGGTCGGCCATGATCTTCGCCATAGCCTGCGCCGAAGTCAGCTTATTTGGGGCGATGGTTCGGCTACCCGGCGTGTTGGGGGGACGAATGCCCGAAGGCGGGATCGCCTGCGCCTCGCTGGGCGGCATGAAGATCACCCCGAAGATAGCGAGTAGGATGGCTAACGCGACTAGCGAAGCCGCCAATATCAGGACGTTCTTGGCGCACTTCATTGCAGGGTATTCACGGCGCGCGCGGCGAGCAAGACGATGATTATCAGCGAGATCGCGGATTGCGCCATCATCATCAGTTTCGCCCATCGCGATAGCACGGAGGTATCGGTAGGTGAGAGAGCGGTACTGGTGTTGAACGCCAGGAATACGTAGTCGGCGAACTGCGGTGACCACTGCGCGTAGTGGGAGGCGGCCGCCGTTTCGTCGTCGAGCACCATCTGGGGGAACAAGAACGCCCCACAATCGTGTCTCTCCCTGCGCTCGCGTTCATTGGGGCCGCCCGCGTCAATGCGCCAGTACCAGAGGGCGAACACGATCACATTCGTAACCCACAATATTCCGGCGGACAGCAACAATTGTCCCGGCGTCTCCTTGTGCTTGGGCAGCGACAGGACCAATAAACCGACCGAATACAGCAGGAAGCCGGTGGTTACGCCGTTCGCGAGATTGCCAATAAAATGGTTCCACACGTGATGTCCTTCCTGGTAAGTCCATCGGGCAAGGATCATCAGAAACGTGAGCACCGCGAGAGGTATCCACTTTGGGTAAGGCGCGAGCGAGTGCGGCAGGGCGAACGTCAACGCGCTGACGGCAAGTATCGTCACAATCACTGGGACTCGGGACTCAACTTTACGCTTGTCCACGAGATCCTTAACCTCGGATAGGAGGCTGTCGCCGGGGCTGACGTGGTCATGGGCGTTTGAATTTATACTCGAAGAAGCCATTGTTTTCTATACAGATAATACAGCACCAGCCACCAGATTGCGATGTACGAGAATGTGTAGAGCCAGCCGCCGTTTATTTTTCCCGCCACATGATAGCAGACGCTCTGGAGGAACGCTTCTATGGACAGCCGACCCGCGCCTGTCGCGACACTCCAGCCTTGCAACACATTTATCTTAAACAATATAGGTGCGACGTATGCGGTGATCGCGTTCGAGCCGGGGACGAGTAGCGGGAACGCGAGACCCGCGCCGAACCGGTTACCGTCAACCAACAGATGCAGTAAAGCCAGTAGCACCGCGCCTAACCCCGCCGTGTAGAGGATATAGGAGGCCGTCCACAACGGCTTGTTCATTGGCAACGCGAAACTAGCCAGGTAACCCAAGCCTAGCAACAGCACGCCGCCCACCGTGCAGAGTAATGCCCGACGCGGCACGGTCATCTCGCCTCGCCGGTACAGATCCCCTGTAGCAGTTCCTATCAGCACCATAGCCGCCGTGGGGATCACCGACAGCACACCCTTCAGACCCCACGGGGCGAGATAGATCTCGTTCATAAACGCGACCGCGTTCTGGCCTGGAGTCACTACGCCAGGCCAGAGGCCCGGCACGTGCCAGACTAGTAGAAAAGCCGTATGCGCGGTTAGAAGCGCGAGTGCCGACGCCACGCGCCAGAAGGTAGGGAGCGGCGACAGCATCGCGGCGACGAGGTATGCCAACCCGATTATCTGCAGAACGCCGAGTCTGGGTGTCAGGGCGTGGTTGATCGTGGAGTCTACGAGGATCCCGAGAACGACCAATGTGATAGCGCGCTTCAAGGCTTTCGCGAAATAGCCGAGCCAACTCTCGCTTTTTCTGCGGTGGGAGGCGACGGCGAAAGGTATCGCGACGCCCACCGCCAGCAAAAACCAGGGGAAGACGACATCGGCCAGATTGACGCGACCGGACCACTCCGCGTGCATCAGACCTTGAGGAGTGTCCGCATTTAGCACAATGTTATTTACGAACAACATCAGCAGAATGGTGAGTCCCCGGAAGGCATCCAGCGCGGCGAGGCGCGCTGGAGCAGGCTTATCGGCGGCGGTTTTCGACTCGATGGACCCGCGCGTTTGTCCACTGGCTGTTTTCGTCGCGACGGCTGTCGCCATGTCATCTACTCCTTCGTGCCATTCAAGGGGCGACCACTGCCTGCTGTTGCTTCTGTTTTATTGCCACCAACGAACGCGACTCTTCGTTCGGGATCCACCCGAACTGGGAGTAGAGCGCGTATGCGTTTGTGTAAGATTTACGCGCCGCCGCGATCTCACCCTGTCGCTCCTGTACCTTCCCAAGCATGTAAACAGCGAGCGGGTTGCGCGGGCACTCCGACACGCTCCGTTTCAGCCATTTCTCCGACTGCGCGAGACCGGCGGGTTTCGCGAGCGGCGGGGTGAACAAACCACCCGGCGTCCGCTCCCCACGGTAGTAGTCGAACTGTGAGCGAAGGAAGGGCACGTCCAGCATTGCAACGGAAGTCGGCGCGACGTTTTTCCCGTTCCCGAACCGCTTGTACGACACAATGCGGTTTTCGGCATCATAGATGGGCTGGACATAGGCGTATGTCCTAGTAGAAGGCACCGCCACCATCAGCCCTTGATGCGTCATGAACGGAATCGGGTCGGACGCGTCTACGATGACGTCGTTGCCATCGGCGAGCCTAGCGATAGCGACCGCGTGACCGTTATTGCAGTAGGCACCTTTGTCATTACGGGACACCATCGCGACCCCCGCTGGGACGCCCGCCCGTTGCAAAAGCGAGGCGATCACCACGGACTGCAAGAAGCATTGTCGCTCGCCGAGTTTCACCGTGTTGGAGAACTCGAACCCGCGGTCCAGAGAGAACTTAGGGATTTGTTTCTTGATCGCCTTGTGAAGGTCGGTGCAAAGAACCCGCTCCTGTTCCGCCCGCGCCTTCGGGTCCTTGATCTGATTGAGGCGGGGCTTCGCGGCGTCCATGGACGCCGGGATCGCGTCACCCATGTAGGTGAAGAAGGAGTGCGCGGCACCGGGATCATCGGCCCCGGCTGTGCGGAACGATTCCTTCACGAACGACGCGAAGGTGCTTGTTTCCCCGTACGGATATTTGGGCGACGCCGTATCCGTCCTACCCACGGCGAACGCGGCGGTACTTAGCGACAATATCGCCGCCGTTCCCGCTAAAGTCTTGACAATGCTCGATTGGTAGTCCATGTGTTTCCTGATTTGTAGCCTTTACCACTTATTTTATACCCCGTTACGTACGCGGGCAAGGATTTGTTTGCGATAGGCCACGATGGGGAATGAGCCAATAGTGCCAGGAACCGTTTGGCGGATGCGCCGGTCGTCACGGATCGCGCCCATGTCGGCTTCGATCAGGCGGCATAGCTGTATGATGAAGTAATGAGCGATGATTAAGCGATTTTTTTACGGCCCCTTCGTCGGCGGGCGGGGTGCTACCGGGCTTCTGGTCCTGCGCGTCCTCGCGGGACTCGCCCTGATGGTACACGGCTTTCCGAAGATCCAGCATCCGACGAACTGGATGGGGCCGTCAGCACCGGTTCCCGGCTTCTTGCAGTTCCTCGGCGCGTTCAGCGAATTTGTCGGGGGCATGGCTCTCGTCGCCGGTCTGCTCACCTCTCTCGCTTCTCTCGGGATCATGGCGACTATGCTGTTCGCGGCATTTATCGCGCTCGGTGCCGCGCCGATCATTGGCAAGGGGGAGGGGCCTAGTAAGGAACCCGCCCTGACCTATTTCGTGGTGGGCCTCACACTTTTCCTCACCGGGCCGGGGACCCTATCCATGGACCATTACCTGTTTGGCAAAAGCAAGCGGAGTTTGGGTAGCGACTCCGCCACGCGGTAGCCGTGGGCGGGATCAAGCGTGCCAGCTTCAACCCTGACGGGTTGCATCTTGGTCGCGCCTTGATCTATGAGACCATGTGTACCAGTATGCCAATGATGTGGGATAGTTCGGCGATACCGTACTCGCGCCCGTCGAGCGTCATGGTAGTGCCGGACAACCGCAAGAATCGCCAGCGCGTGCCGTCAGTTTTATGAATCGTGATTTAAAGAGCAAGGCACGCCCACGCCTGACCGCGAAGGCGTGCGCCCACCGTTCCGCGACCGCCGGAAGCCGCCGCGAGCTATGCGAGACTAGTCCCATCGCCCTAATCGCCTTCTCCCGCGACACACACCGTGCGCGGCAAGCATGATAGGATGGACGCATTATGGCACTCTGGGGCGGACGATTCGAGGGCGGGACCGATTCGCTCGTTTTCGCGTTCAATCAGTCGCTCGGCTTTGACCGACGGCTCTGGCGCGAGGATATAGCGGGGAGCGTCGCGCACGCGACGATGCTAGGCAAGCAGGGGATAATCACCCCCGAGGAGGCGGATGCGCTGGTAGCGGGTTTGTGCGCCTTGCGCGACGACCTCGGATCGGGGGGGGCTACGCTCCCCGACGACGCCGAAGATATTCATTCCGCCGTCGAAGGGCTACTCAAGGCGCGGATCGGGGCGGTCGCGGGCAAACTCCACACGGGGCGGTCGCGCAACGACCAAGTCGCGACGGACATCCGCCTGTGGCTCAAGGGCGCGGTGAGTGAATTGCGTGGGGCGGTAACCGAACTGCGGCGGGGTCTACTCTCGGTCGCGGAGGAGCAGTTCGGTGCGATCCTGCCTGGGCGGACGCACCACCAGCACGCCCAGCCGGTTCTGCTTTCGCACCACCTTCTCGCGTACTTCTGGATGTTGTCACGGGACGACGGGCGGCTCGCGGACTGCCGGAAACGGATGGATCTGTCGCCGCTCGGGGCGGGCGCACTCGCGGGAACCCCGTTCCCGCTGGATCGCGCCTTCGTCGCGGAGCAACTCGGGTTCGCGGGCATTGTGGAAAATTCGCTCGATGCGGTCTCCGACCGCGACTTCGCCGTGGAGTTTTGTTCCTGCGCCTCGCTACTCATGATGCATCTGTCGCGGCTGGCCGAGGAGTTCGTGCTCTGGTCGTCACCAGAGTTCGGGTTCGTGGATCTTTCGGACGCGGTGACCACCGGCTCCAGTATTATGCCGCAGAAAAAAAACCCCGATGTCGCCGAACTTATCCGAGGCAAAACAGGGCGGGTGTACGGCGATCTCGTCACACTCCTGACGCTGATGAAGGGCCTCGTGCTTGCTTATAACAAAGACATGCAGGAAGACAAAGAACCGCTCTTCGACGCGTTCGACACGTCCCTGATGTGTGTCCGCCTGATGAACCGGCTTCTCGCGGGGGCGGCGTGGAGGACGGAGAGGATGGCCGAGGCTTGTCGCGGCGACTTCTCGACCGCAACCGATCTCGCCGACTCCCTGGCGGCGGGCGGGGTGCCTTTCCGCGAGGCTCACGAGATCGTCGGCAAAATCGTACGCGACTGTATCGGGCGGGGGGACATGCTGGAGAGCCTCACGCTCACAGACCTGCGCGGCTACGATGCACGGTTCACCGAGCACGCGCTCAAGGCGGTGTTACCAGAAGCGTCGGCGGCGGCGCGAACCAGTTACGGCGGTACCGCGCCGGATGCGGTGCGGGCGCAACTGGAGCGTGCGCACGCCGCGCTCCCCGCCGATTGAACACTTCCCGGCCTCAATCGCGCACCTCAAATGCGGTACCGCGTCCGGTATAATACGGTATGGAAATCACACCGCGCGATCTGGGTGACAAGTGGCGTCGGGAATTGATCAAGCGCCGCGCCCTGTCCCGCGTTCGCGCCCGGATGGGTCATGTCGGCGTGAGCGGCGACGCGACGTACACCGCCGCGAAGCCCCGCCGAATCAGTCGGCTGGCGCGGTACTGGCTCAGACCGGCGAACCTGCCCGAGCAGGATGTCGTCGAACTCGCCCCCCTCCTAACTTACACCAACACCGGGGTCTCCCTGTGGCGTAATCTCGCCGCGACCTTCACCTACACCTTCTTCCTCTGGTGTATCGCGATGCTCGCCATCGGATTAACCACTGCTCATTATGTGGACGCCGGTAACTTCTACCTGGCTATCACTTATCTCGCCTCCTTACTCTGGCTGATCTGGGCGGCGCAGGCCACTTTCGTCCTGCCACGCAACGCGCTCCGGCATATCAACACGGACGCCGTAACCACGGGCGAGCTCGAGGCGTTCCTCCCGACGGCGCGCGGCGAACTTGATCGCGCCTACCTGAACACCGTCGCGCAGACGTTGCGGCAACCCGTCCTGGTGTCGGTGGGTCCCGACATCCGGTCCGCGCTACGGGCGGTCGGGGACACGGTGTCAGCTCTTCCGGGAGAGCCATTCGCGGTCGGCCACGATGACCCGGCGGTTCTGGCGGCGGCGGCACTCGCCAAGCACCGACTGGCCGAGGCGGAGACAGACTCTCTCGTACAGGCGTCCCTACTCAGGCAGGCGGACGGGGAGGAGAGGCAATCGCGGATCCTGCAACACTCGGGGGCCGCAGCGAAGCAAGCACGGGCGCGACACGACGAGACAATGGGACACATCAACACCCTTCGTTCCGTGCTCACTGTCTATGAGTCACCGGAGACCGCCGCCCGTCTGCGGCAAGCCGACGCGCTTCAAGACGCGGTACGACGTGTGTCTAGCGAAGCGATGGCTACCGCGAGCGCAAAGCGAGAACTGGAAGAGGAGGGGCAGGTGGCTTCGTACGGCGCGCCGCTACTTACACTACTGACGCAGACGGTCGGGAACGGCGGGAAACCGGCAGACGCTTCTTCTTCGGGCGGTGTCACGTACCGGGCGGGAAGTAAATGGTGGCATCGCGGTGGCGGGAACGGTTGATCGTGCTAATGCGGTAAAAGAGCGGGCGTTGCTTCGTCTCCTCTCCCTGAACAATCATCTATGGAACTTTATCCGAACGACCTGGGCAAAAATCGGTATCTGGTGCTCCTACGTCGGCGGGCGTGGGCGAGCATGCACAACGCGAACGTGCGCACGGGTGTCAGCCCCGCGATGGGCACGTCCGTTACCCTAGCCACTGATGAAATCTCGCCGAGCCGACACCCTCTGGTTTCTTTCTGGACGAAGGATCTGCGGGTGCGCGACGACGAGACGAGGGCGCGCGTGGCGACCATCGCTCAGGGGGGAGACAGCGGCGGCGGCTTGATGCTGGCTTCGATCTTCTCCGGCATCTATCTGGTCATCGTCCCCTCGATCTTCGCCGCGCTGTTCAGCCACGCCGAACTTGCCCTGTTGCTACCGGCGATCTGGGGAGCCGGTATGTACGGCATGTGGCGTTACGCCCCCCGGCACTGGCTACGAAAGATGGAGCAGTTGCCGCTTTCCGCTCCCGAGGTCGAGTCGCTTCTGCCGACCGCTCGGGGCAACTTGGAGAGGCAGTTCCTGTCACTCGCGCTCGACATCCAGCGCATCAAGATACCTGAGGGCGCGGCGCGTGCTGAGATCCAGGCGTCGCTTGCTGCGCTGGGCGAGGCGATTTCGGTGCTACCGGGGGAACCACCGAGTCACGGCGTGACGGCGGCGGTGTATAAAAACACGCTACTCCAGGTTGCCCATCTACGGGACGCCGTGTGGACCTTCGATAGCGGGCTAAGCGCGGCGGTCGGGGCGGGCGCGGTCGGTGTCGCATCCGCCTCGCTCGACAGGCTCGGTGTCGAAGCCGCGTCACAGGCGATGGCGCACCGGGAACTGGAGGAGGAGTTAGGCATGCCGCTATCGGACTTGTTTAGCGCGGGCGTCGCTCCCAACCCAGCACCGCTCCCGTCCGTGCCCGAAACGCTGGTGCCGACGCCCAATATATCCAGCGAACCCGCGCGGCAGACAGTCGGGGTGTCCGCGCCCGGTGGCGGCGCGAAGTGGTGGCAGGGGCGCGCCGGTTAAAATCCGGAACCCATGGCTTACGAATCCTTCACCTTATCGTGGTCGCCGAAGCGAAGAAAGAGGACTTGAACGCGGGCATCCCCCAATGCGCCGCCGAGATGGTCGGTGCGCAACGGTTCAACGCGCGGCGCGATAAGACCGTGGGAATTATATATGGAACCGTAACCGACGGTACCCGCTGGCGTTTCCTTGAACTGGAGGGCAACGCGATCACAATTGATCTGCGGGAATACACGATCCCGGAGCTGCCGAACATCCTGGGGATTCTGGCGTTTATGGCGTCGTAAACTACCGGGTTGTTAACCCAAAATCATACATCTGGTAACTATTCAAACATTATGGCGGAAACATTTAACACTCCCACTACCACCGCGGCAACAGCGGGCGCGGCTCCGACCGCCGAGGACCAGAAACTACAGGGCATCTCACGGTCACTCCTGATCGGAGTCGGCGGGACCGGGCACAAGATACTGCTGGACGTGCGCGAACGACTGCTTCAGAAGTACGGGTCGTTCGGCAAATTGCCCATCGTGTCGTTCCTTCAGATAGACACGGATCAGCAGGGGCTGGCGGGTAACCCGAACTATTCGGACGCCGCGAACCTGGACGAGTCGGACAAGATCCACGTCACGGTGCAGGGGGTGGAACAACTGCGCCGCAGTTTGCAGGAGTACCCGCATCTCAAGGACTGGCTCGACCCGCGCACTCTCTCCGGCGACATCCATCAGGGCGCGGGTGCCGTGCGGGCGCGGGGTCGGCTGGCGTTCTACTGGAACTACGACAAGATCGTCGGGCGGATCCAGGAGGAGTACGGCGAGATTACTAAGGAGGCTAGCAAAGCGGCGGCGATCCGCAACGGGTTGCAGGTGTCCGACGACGTGACGGTCTACGTTCTCGGCTCGCTCCTCGGAGGCACCGGCTCGGGCATGTTCATTGACGTAGCCTACACCGTGAAGGAACTGCTCAAGTCGCAGAGCCTGCTGGAGGTGATCGGCATCTTCACCGTGCCGCCGTCGGGTGCCGCGGTGGCGACCGACAACAAGCCGAACGCCTACGCGGGGCTGGTGGAATTGAACCACTTCACCGACGTCTCGACTACGTTCCACGCGCAGTACAAGCCGGATCAGCCGGGTATCAATAACGGCGCGGGCAATCCCGAGCCGCCGTTCCGCTACTGCTACCTGGTGGACACGTCATCGCCGAAAACCAACCTCGGGAGCGTGGATAAACTGGTCGGCATGATTGGCAACTCGGTGTTCCTCGACCTTACTTCCGAGTTCCAGCGTCAGAAGAAGTCGAACCGCAACAACTTCGATCAGTACCTGACCGTGCCGGATGACCTGGGTTGCCCGCAGAACTTCATGAGCATGGGCTTGTCCGCCATTCACTTTCCCAAAGACAAGGTGGTGCGGGCCTGTTCGTCGCGCCTCTGCCGCCAGATCGTCGCCCGCTGGACCGAGCCGCTACAAAAAGTCGCCCACATCGGCGCCTTCACGGAGGGCGAACTCGGACGCCTCGGCCTGAGCATGGACGAGGTACAACGACAGATCCAGGTGCTCAACGCCGAGTCGGGCGAACTGATCCGTGACATCGCCATGGGCTTCTGGAACAACGTGAACCGCCAGTACGAGACCGCGTATCCCGGAGACAACCGTGTGGTCGAGCTACTCACCGTGAAGCAGAAGGAACAGGAAGCGAAACTCGTTGACACCGACCCGAACCCGGATATTCTGGGCAAGGCGCGCACCAACCTTGGTGAGTATCTGTGGCAGATGCGGGAAAACCTTCGCACCCTGATACCGGCGAAGGAAATCGCCCTGCGGTCGTTCCTGTCGGACTGCGTGAACGACCCCAACCGCCGTCACGGCGTCGCCCGCGCCTTCCTCGATCAGGCGACGGAACGGTTCCGCTCGTTCGTTGACGTCGTCGGCAAGACCCGTGACCAGAGCAAGGAATCACTCGCGCCGACGGCCATCCAGCGCGACACGCAACTCGGCGAGATCACCCGCTTCGCCGCCGACCCGATGCTGGGTCTGATCATGGGCGCGCGACGACGCGAGATCAACGAGAAGAAGGACGCTTACTTCTCGCAGGCGCGGCGGTGGGACGTGGCGATGATTGACATCCGCGCACAAGACGCGGCGATCTACTTCTACACGGCGATGCTCCCGGTGCTTGATCGTTTGAAGGAGGAGATGGACGCGTATATCGAGCGCATGAAGTCTCTGGAGGCGTACTACCGAAAGGAAGAGAACGCCGCCATCGAGTCCGGCGTTAGCGTGAACGGCGACTCGCTCTTCGACCGGGGGCGGCGCGTGGAAACGGAAAACGGCGTGGTGAACTACGAGGGGGGCGACATAGAGAACCGGTACACCGCTTACGTCGGCAATGGCCTCGACCCATCGAACCCGGTGGTAACCACCGCGTCGGCGGACGTGCTAGCGGAACTCGGCACGGCGGGCAATATTTACGGCATACGCGACGCCGACCTGAACCGCATCAAGGCGGCGTTAACATCCCGCTCGGAGCGTGTGTTCGGCGCGCTCGAGTCGGAGTCCGTGCTCGACAAGTTCTTTCAAAAATACGGCGAAGGAACAGAGCGTTCTGTTGCGCAACTCTCGCACGTTTACTCGTTATCGTCGCCGTTTATCCACCTTCAGGAGAACGCGCCGAACTACAAGCACAACCAGAATAAAGAGCAGACCATTGTGGGCGTGATGAACGGCGCGGAGCCGCGCACGGACGCCGAGCAGCGGTTCCGCTCGATGCTGAAAGACACGGTGCAGGGGATCCGCGACGGACAGATCTCGAACGCGGACGAGCAGCACCAGGCACTCTTCCTGCGCGAGCGGGCGGCGTTCCCGCTCCGCCTTCTGGTCGGGATCGAGGAGTACCGGTTCGCCTACGAACAAGCACTCGCGCAGGGGGCGTCGGCGAACCCGATCCACACACGGCGCGACATCCGCGAATGGATCCGCATCTCGCCGCCCTCGTTCCTAACGCAGTCGCAGGCGTGGCAGACGTTCTGCGTCGGATGGGCGGCGCGGGTGATTGACGAAGAGCGGGACACCCGCTACACGGCGACCGGCACGCGCGAGACGGTGAAGTTCATAGCCAAATACAACGACCGGTTCGGGATGCCGAAAACGGACCCGCTCGGCGCGTTCATAAATATTACCGGGGACATGGCGAAACTGATAGCGCAGGGCGAATCGGAGGCGACGCAGGCGTCACGCCCGCCGAAAGAAGGCCGCGAGATCATCATGAACCTGTGCGACAACCAGACTCTCCGCGAGCAACTGGATCAGGGAATCGAGGCGAAGTTGCATGAACTGGGCGTGAGCGAACTCGGTGGGCAACTCGTGCGGCACGTGCAGGTGCAGGAACGGGTACTGCCGCCCGCGATTTATCGCCCGTACCAGAAGGCGATCTCGGATTATCTGGAGCGCGTCAACTACGCGGGGTTCGGGAACGCGGTTTCCGTAGCACCCGCCGCGAACGTGCCGGTGACTGTCGTCGCTACCACTGTCGCGCCGTTCCCCTCGCTGAACGGGGGCGGGGGTGGCGTGGCACTTGCGGCGACGGCTTCCATGCCTGCTATTACCGCGTCGGCCACGCTTCTTTCCAAAAAGGAGCGGCTACAAGAACTCAAGGGGCTTTTCGACGAGGGGCTGATCGAAGATGCCGAATACAAGGCGGCCCGCGCCGCGATTCTCGCGGGGCCGTAGCTCTTTCGGGCCGGGAGCGTTACGCGCTTAACGCTTCCGGTTGCGCCGGATCAGGAACAGGATTACGCGGCCGACGACGAAGATAAACACCGCGAGCAGAAGCCATCCGAATGGCCCGAGCGCGGCGATGGCGACGCCACCCAGACAGACCGCGAGCAGACCCAGCGGCCCCAGTAGCAGAAGCATCAGACCGACCACCACGATCCCGATCAGAATAGGCAGGATCGTATTCTCCCAGATGGAACGTCCGGCATACCAGCCCCGCGCCAGTTGCGGGTAGGTCTCGCGTAGCCGCTTCGCCTGCCACAGACACAGGGCGAGCAACGCCCCGCCAGCCACGAATATCACCGGAGCCGCCCAAATAGGCAACGTGTTGCCGTTCGCCGCCTCGCCCGTCGCGATAAGGATGCCGACCCCGAGGGTGACCGCGCCGACCTCGCCGATGAATCCGAGTGCACGGTCCCCCCACAGATTCCTCGAAAGGAAGGGACCCGACTCGTCGTCCTCCAGCGGCGTGAAACCGGCGGCGACGCCGTCCGGGGTGATGGCCCAGGGTTGTCGCGTCGCCGGTGTTTCCACTTTGACGGGCGGAGCGGGAGGGGTGTTTCCCGCGGTCTGTTCTGGGGGCGGGATCTGCTGGGCGAGGGCCGCGAACCCGGTCTGCGTCGTCCGCCGAGACGCGAACACCGGTAGCACCGCCCCGCAGTTCGGGCAGAAGCGGACGGCAGAGTCCGCCTCCGCGCGCCCGCAGTTGGGGCAGACGACCGAATCGGCGGCGGGCAGATTATCAGGTTCGCTCATGGGTGCTCCCGATTCGTCGCCATCGCAACGACGATCCACAGCGCGACGATTACGAAGACGACGCCGAATGCCGTGAGTACCACGGACACGCATCCCCAGAGGAGGCCGAGACCAACGGCCACGCCGTTGCGTGGGCCTCTCGGCGGCGGGCCATTTAGCACGGGTCGCGGGGCGTCCGCAGTCACCGCCCACGGCTGATGTGACGGGGCGGGGGAGATAGGTGAGGAGGTAGTGGCACATCCGATTTTGGTACTGCTCCCATGCCCTCGTTCTTCTCCGGCTTCTCCCGCGGGGGAACGGAAACGTGCGCGGCACCGATCAGGGTGCCCCCACAGTTCGGACAGAAGCCTACCCCCGCGCGCGTCTCGGCGCGCCCGCACCCCCGCAAACAAGAGCATCCGGCCTAGGGTTCCCTCGGTCATTATTTTGGCCCCCCCGGTTTGTTGTTGCCGAACGACATCCGGCGTGTGAGCATCCCGAATAGGTAAGCAATCATTAACGCGGCGATCCAAGCCGCTGGCCCACAAGCCATGCCGAAGCAGATCAGTAGCCCGCCCAGCGGGAAGAGTACGGCGAGTGTGAGTAGCCCGAAGCAGAGGGTTCTCAAGTGCTCCCCGCCGACCCCCAGTGTATCGCGCCCCCGCCGCCAGCCGCGCGCGAACGCTGGGTACCGCTCGCGCATCTGCTTCGTGTGCCAGAAGAGAAAGATGGCCGTCGAGAGGCACGCCACCGCCGTCACGCCGCGCATCAGAAAGTTTCCGTTGCCGTCAGTCAGGCAGAGCCACGCCGCGTAGATCAGCATCGCGGTCGCCACTGCTTCTCCCATAAACCCGAGCGCGGCATCCAGCGCAATCCTACCTGTTAGCAAAGGACCGGGCGACATCGGCTCCGATTTAGGTGGGGCAGGGGCAGCGTGTTTTTGAACCCCGTCCGGTGACGAAAGCCGTGTCAGCGCGCCGCAGTAGGAGCAAAATCCGCTCTGCTTGTCGCCATCTTCATGCAGACAGTTTGGGCACGTCATGCTGGAACACCGCGCGGCGACATCCCGCGTAATATCCGGATCAGCATCACGCCGAAAAACGCGGTGCCCGCGAGCGACGCCCACTGCGCCGCCGTCAGCCCCATTTGTACCGGTGTCCCCGTCCGGTAATACTCGATCACGAACCGTGCGCTACAGGCCAATAAACCCTGCACCCAAAAGAGGCCGTTCTCTGGCAGTGCACGGCGTTTCTCGAGTGCCACGAGGAGCGCGAAGATCAGGCCGGAAGTAAGCGAAAGAAGAATCTGGGTCGGGTAGCGGTCCGCGCCGTGTTGATGTATCGTCCACCACGCCGCACGCCCCGCCTCGCGGCCGTAGCAACAGCCGCCGAAGAAACACCCCCACCGCCCTACGGCCTCGCCCGCAGACAGAGCGAACGCGAACAGATCACCGAGCGGGCGGGTGATCCCGATGCGGTGCTTGTAAAGGTGGACGCAAAAATAGCCGCCGATGACCCCGCCCAACACCGTTTTTCCGGCGCCGTTGCCGCCCCCCGCCATGAACTGCGCCAGATTCGCACCGATCAAGCCACCGAACAAGCCGACCAGCGCGACCGACCACACCCCAGCCGTTGACAGACCGCGCCGCCTCGCAAGCCATGCGAACGCGCCCACCCCGGCCGCGTATCCGAGAGCGTAACAGAGCGGCGACGCGACGGGGGCGGCTGGTTGTAGGAGGGTGGCGAGATATTGGGAGGGCACGTGGGTATTGTACGGCGTTTCCGTACGTCTTGACACCGCTGCGCGGCCATGATAACATTGCAATCGCTACGGGGATATAGCTCAGTTGGGAGAGCGCTACATTCGCATTGTAGAGGTCAGGGGTTCGAGCCCCCTTATCTCCATCCGGGAACAGAAACAGCCGCGCGATTCACATCGCGCGGCTGTTTCTTATTCGCATGTTTCTACTGCGGCGCGGGCGCGGCGGGCGCGTTACCCGGCATGACCCCGGTCGCGGGCGCGGCAGGGGCGGATGTGGCCGGGGATTGTCCGACGCCTGCCTTGTTCGCGGCATCCTTCACCGCGTTCCAGACCGCTTCGTACGACTTGTTCTCGGACTCGAACTTCGCCTGCATCTTCTTTTGCAGGATGTCATTCTTGATCGCCTGATTCTTCGGATCCTGCAACTTGACCTGCACTAGCTGGCGGCGGACAAGCGGCGCGGCATCCTCGTAGGGGATCATGTACTCCGGGAGCTTCTTCTCGATCTTCACCCAAGCCTTCCCGCCTTTCTGCTGGAAGTCTATCGGCCCGAAGTATTTCCCTTCCGCAGTTTGCGTGATCTTCGTTTGCATCTGCGGCGCGAGCGTGTTGATCGCAATCGCTTGCGGCAACAGGCCGCCCGTTCCGCGCATTTGGAGCGGGTTCATTGTCTTCGCTATTTCATCGAACGGTTTGCCACTCGCAAGTGCCTGAGCGATCTTGGTGTACTCGGGCGTCTTGTCGCCCGCGACCACGAGGCGCATCTGCACGCGTGCTGGTAGCCCGAACTGGGAGCGGAACTTGTCATACGTGGTTCTCACTTCGCTCTCGTCGAGCTTCAGAAGTTTGCCGTAGAGAGCCGTCTCGGCGAGTTGAACGCGCTGGTCGCTCTTGATCTCGTCGGGGGTTGTACCCTGCTCCTTCATAGCGTCCTCGTAGACTTTGCCGGGGAACTGGGCGACGAACAATTTCTTTTGTACGTCGAACATCTTCGCCACGTCGTCGTCGCTCGGTTGCGCGCCGTTCTTGGACGCCTCCGTCATGATCACCCGGTTGCTGATGATCTGGTCAAGGACGACGCGCTCGGCGTTGGTCGGTTGCCCGCCCGGTACGGTTACCGTCTGTCGCTCGAGCTGGTGCATATACTCGTCCTGCGTGACGATCTGGCCATTGATCTTGGCGAATGTTTTCGAGCCGGAATTACATCCGGACAAGAGCAATACGCCGAGCGCGGCGGCACCCGCGAGTGCCGCGATGACCAAGGCATTCCATTCGGCACTGTTGGCGGGACGGGCGATGGCTAATGCTACGGCACGTACTGGTGTCCGTCTCCGGCTGGGGATGAAATAAGAGGGTTTACGACTCAAGGAAAAAACTCCTGACATTGGGAATAGATATGAAATACAAGCTTCAAGACGTGCGGCTAAAATGCAGGGGATGGTACGAGCCGACGCCTATCCTGTATCTTTACGGTGTGCGACCGACAAATGTTTCCCGGCATCGCCGCAGGATGGCCAAAAACATCACTGACATAACGAGAGAGCATCGTGGGAGAATCTCCAGCGGAAGCACGGTTGTGCGAATCGTACCATGTTGGATAGACAGCCGTCAAACGCTATCGTCCCTTCTCCCGCCGAACCGCGGCGATATTCCGTTCGTGCTCGGTGCCCGTCCGGGCGAAGACATGTGACCTATCCGCCTGGGCGACGTAGAAAAGGTAGTCATGACGCGCCGGGTCGACCGCGCTTATAAGGGACGGCAAGCCGGGGCAACAGATAGCACCGGGCGGTAGACCGGCCACCCGGTAGGTGTTGTACGGCGAGTCAACTTTGAGGTCGCGATACAGGAGGCGCGTCTTGTGCTCCGCGAGGGCGTATTGCACGGTGGCATCAATCTGTAAACGCATCCCGCGACGGAGCCGGTTGTAGATAACACCCGCGATGAGGGGCCGGTCTTTATCAACTTCGGCTTCCCGCTCTACCATCGAAGCAACCGTAACGAGTTCGGGCAGGGTCCGACCGGATCGGCTAATACCTTCCGCGTGTCGCCGGACGAAAACCGTGTCGAATCCGGCCAGCATCCGTTCTGCTATACTGATCTCGCTCGCGCCGAGGGGGAAGCGATAGGTGTCCGGGAATAGGTACCCTTCCAGATTTTTCGGCGGGGTGAAGGACGCTTTGAGCGTGTCGCCGCGCGTCGTCACCAGTTCATAGAACGCGGCCTCGTCGCAGAGTTTATTTCTCGCGAGTCGCCGCGCGATCTGCCGCAACGTGAAGCCTTCGGGGAACGTCACCCGAACCGTTACCACATCGCCGCGCTCCAGACGCGCGGCCATGTGCGCGGGTGACTCGGACGGCGAGATGTCGTAGATGCCGGGGCGGATGACGATGCCCTTTGCCGCCGTCACGAAAACCCGCGCGGACCGGATCAGGTGGCGCGCCTCCAGATCCCGCGCCACGGCGTCCGCGCTCGCACCCGGTGCCACCGTCACCCGGACCGGCCTGCCGCCCGCCGCGACAGGAGCCTTCGCCCAGCGTAGATACAGGAGCGTGCCGCCCGCCCCCCCGAGCAGAAGTAGAGCGACGACAACCGCCGCGATTACGGCGATGGGAACGCGGTTGCGCGGCGGGGCGGGTGATGGCGGCTCGGTACCCTCAGTCGGCGTGGGTGGCATCATGGCGTGGTCGTTTCGGCGGGGGGCATTGTGTCGTCCGGTGTCCGCTGTTTCCGCTGCTCGTCGGCGCGGTGTCTCAGGAAAGAGCGGAGTAGACTCGCCGCCGCCATCTGGTCAATCTGCTGACGCCGCTTCGCCCGCGAAACGTCCGCTTCCAGAAGGATCTCTTCCGCGTCCATAGTAGTGCCGTATTCGTCGTGCATGGAAAGGGGAAGCGTGGTGCGTTTCTTGAGGGCGTTCGCGAACTCGGTGGCGGCCTGCGCGGAGGGGCCGTGCGAGCCGTCCGCGTTGAGCGGTAGCCCGACCACGAGTGCCTGCGTCTGTTCCCGAGCCGCGAGCCGCAGGATCTCACCCAGGTCGTGCCCGAGGGCACGTGAGCGGCGGATCGTCGTGAGCGGGTATGCGCCGAACTCCAGTTCGTCGCACGTCGCAAGCCCGATCCGCTTCGTCCCGTAGTCAACCGCCATGAATCGCATAAGCTACTCCGGTTCTACCTTACCCGCGAGTGCCGCGTCAAGCCACCGGACAAGAACGGGCACGAGAAATAGTATCCCCGCCGCCACGCCACCGTCATTGAAAAGGAGTGAGACGACGGCACCCGTTACCGCTACCGGAAGCACCGCCAAGTTGCCCCCCGCCCATTCCGGGGTTCTGCTGCTCGCAGGGGCGCGGCGGATCCAGTACAACATCAGTGCCATCCCGGCCAGCGTCAGCAGTGTCCACGGCGACAATAGCAGGCTTGCGTTCATCGTCACCTTGCGCAGGGCGATGTCGGCGAGCGCGTGAAGGCCGGACGGCGATTGCCCCGCCGCGACCGCCGCGCCGACGTGGGAACGGGCGGAGCCGGGTTGCAACCGGTCCAGTAGCGCGAACAGGAGCGTGACTGCTATCCCGGCACCGAACGAACCCGCGACACGCTTCACGTTCACCTTCCCATCCCGGCAAAGCGCGAGCAGAACGAACGCGGTGGAGGCGGCGAGCGTCCCGCCCGCGTCCGCGCCGAAGTAGGGCAAGCCGTCCGCGCAGACGACCAGAACGCCAATCCACCAGGGCGCGGCGCATGCGATGGCCGCCCCGACATATAAACCGAACCACTCGTTTCCCATGCCGTAGAACCGGATCCCGGTCAGGGTGGCACCGGAAAGCACCGAGCGTTCGACTAGATGCGCGTGAAAAAAAGAGTCCGCCGTTATGGTAGCGACAAGGGCGTACAAAACGAGTCGGAGCGGATCGGCGCGCAGAGGCTTTGCGATTACCTGCGCCGTGGCGGCTACAGCGACGGCGATTCCGGCGAGGACCGCCCCGTAAATTAGCGAAGTCCGGGGCGCGACGATCCCGGTTGGGAGCAGGGCAAGTAATGTGCTCGCCGCTATCAGGAGCGCGAACCGCGCGGCACCAACGAGCTTCGGGGAGCGAATGCGGAGGGCACCCACGGCGAGAAGGCACGACACTCCCGCGAAGAGGCCATACCCGGCGAGGACGGGCGTGGTCGCTCGCGCCGCCCCAATCGTCTGCCGGTCGAGGTCGGCCAGGACTTCCCAGGCCCGCCCTGGCGGGTTCGGGAGCGTGGTGATGACGGCACCGGCGGCTCCCGGAATCCGTCGGGGGGCGAACGCAGCGACGGTGGGTGCGATGTCCACGTTCGCGATCAGCCCCGGCGTCCGCGTCGTCGGCGAGATGAGGAGCGAACCCGGCGAGATCCCGGAACCTCCCCACACCAGGAAGCCGAGACGGCGGTAGGGCGCGCCGTCAACGATCTCCGGCGTCTCGGGGGAGGCGACGATGGTAGCGGGGGGATCGGTCCGTTTGTCGCCCAGTAACTGGCGCATGATTGCCTCGCAATCCGCCTTCGACCCCGCGATGATGATCTGTACATCCGGGTTCGCTGTAGCGGGAGAAACTCTGGCGTCAAGAGTGACCAGGGAGCCGAGGGGGGGGTGATGATCTTCCAGAACAACGGCCCGCCCCGCTAGGGACCGCCCGAGCGCGCCGACCTTCGCCGCGCGGTCCGCCACGTTCGGCTGGAAGCGGCGCAGGGCACCGCCCGATAGGTCGCCGGACGCGGGAGCCGCCATCCGCTCGCTCGCCCCGACCGAGAGGTACGCCGCGTTCTCGTTAAACGTGCCCCACGTCCGGTTATGCAGGAGGGCGACCCCGCCCTCGTTCGCAAGTTGCCGCACGGAGGGCAGATCACCGCCTTCCCGTAGATCGTCCAAAGTCGCCCCTGACACCAGCACCAGCACGACTTTATGTTCCCCGCTAGCGTGCGCGGGGAAGGCGATCAGGAGCGACGCGAGAAGGGCGAGGAGGAGTCTAACCGCCAACCGCCCCGACCAACACCGACTCCGCCGCCGCGAGCGCGTCCGCTATTTTTGTCGCGTCTTTGCCGCCCGCCTGCGCGAAGTCGGGACGCCCGCCGCCACCGCCGCCTGCCACGGTCGCCGCCGCCTTAACTAGGTTCCCCGCGTGTACGCCCGCCGCCACGGCGTCCTTCGACGCTTTGACAACAAACAACGCTTTGCCGTCCACGCCCGCCGCGAGTATTACCACACCGGAGCCGACGCGGTTTAATATGTCGTCCGCTAGTCCCGACAACGCGGCACCGTCCTCGACGCCCTCCGCTTGGGCGACTACTGCCTTTACCGCGCCGATCGCCTTCGCGCCCGCGATCAACTCCCCGGCTTGATTCCCAGCCTGTGTCTGCCTCTGCTTTGCAAGTTCGGCGCGGAGCGTTTTAATTTCGGCTTGTAATCTCTCGACTGCTTCGGGCGCGGCGTCCGGCCTGGTATTCAGGAGCGCGGCGAGTGTGCTCAGCGTCTCGGTATTTTCCCGATTCAGGCTTTCCGCGCCGCGCCCAGTCAACGCCTCGATTCGGCGGACACCCGCCGCCGCCGAGGACTCCGACACGATGCGGAATGAGCCGATGGTCGCTGCGTTCGGGACATGCGTACCGCCGCAGAACTCGCGGGAAAAATCCCCGCCGATGGACACGACGCGCACCACGTCGCCGTACTTCTCGCCGAAGAGCATCATCGCGCCCAGCTCGCGGGCTTCGCTGATCGGGAGTTCCTGTATTTCGATCGGGAGCGCGTTCAGTATCGCCTCGTTAACGCGCTTTTCGACAGTTCTTATCTCGTCCGGTGTCAGCGAGTGGGCGTGAGCAAAGTCGAACCGCAGCCGGTCGGGGGCGACCAGCGAGCCGCGTTGTCGCACGTGCGCGCCGAGTTCGCTTCGTAACGCTTCGTGGAGCAAGTGCGTCGCGGTGTGGTTGCGCTGGATGTCGGCGCGGCGGCCCGCGTCCACGCCCGCGACGACTGGGGTGTCGACCGTGATCTCGCCCTTCGCGACGCCGTGGTGGAACCACAGCCCGTTCGCCTTGTGGGTGTCGGCGACCTCGAACATGATCCCGTTCGCCTCGTCCAGGGTGCCTGTATCGCCGACCTGCCCGCCCGACTCGGCATAGAACGGCGTCACATCAAGGATAATCTCCGCCGCCTGTCCCGGCGCGATTGTTTGTACTGGTTTGCCGTCCGCGATGATGCCAAGCACGGTGGACGGTGTGCGCAGGCCAGTCGTGTAACCGACGAACTTCGACAGCGGCAGGGAGCGTAGCATCTCCTTTAGATCCTCGTCGCCGGTGACCCAGGTGACTTTGCTACCCTTGCCCGACGCGCGTTCATGCTCGGTCTGCGCGGAGTCGTATGTCGCGCGGTCAACCGCTATGCCGCGTTCCGCCGCTACTTCCTTAGTCACCTCGAACGGTAAACCGTTTGTCTGATACAGGTCGAACGCCTCCTCGCCGGAAAGGGTGCCGCGCTCCAGCAGTTCGTCGAGGAGCGACAGGCCGCGCTTCAGTGTCTGCCGGAACTGCGACTCCTCGGTTCGGACCTGCCCGAGGATATACTCCATCCGGTCAACCAGTTCGGGGTAAGCGTCCTTCATGACCTCGACCACGGTAGGCACGGCGCGGTCCAGAAACGGCTCGTCCGCGAACCCGAGCGTTCGGATTCCGGCGACGATGGCGCGGCGCATCAGGCGGCGCAGGACGTACCCGCGCCCGGTGCGATCCGGCGTTACGCCGTCCGCGAGCAGGAATGTGGCCGCGCGTACGTGGTCGGCGATGCGGCGGAACGCGATGTCAATGGTCGAGTCCGGCGTGGACGTGTAAACTTTCCCCGACAGTTTCTCCAGGTCCGCGATCACCGGGCGGAGCAGGTCCGTCTCGAACGGGCCGGAGAGCCGGTTGATCGCCGCCGCCGTCCGGTCGAGGCCCATGCCGGTGTCTATGTTCTTTTTGGGGAGCGGGACAAGTTGGTAAGCGTCACCCTCGCCCCGCCCGGTGAACTGCGTGAATACCAGATTCCAGATTTCGAGCCAGCGGCTGCCTTCGCCATCCCAGTCGGCGTCGAATGGTTCCTCGGGCTTCGTGTCGAAAAATATCTCGGAGCACGGCCCGCACGGGCCTTGCGACTTCGTCTTGATCGCGTTCGCGGGCCAGTAGTTCGTCTTCTCGCCGAGCCGGGAGATACGTTCGGCGGGCAACCCACAACCCTCGTGCCACAGCCGGAACGCCTCGTCGTCGTCCGCGAATACGGTCACGCGCAAGTCCTTCGGGTCGAGTTTCAGGACGCCCGTAAGGAACTCCCACGCCCAGTTAATCGCCTCGGTCTTGAAGTAGTCGCCGAACGCGAAGTTGCCGAGCATCTCGAAGAAGGTGCAGTGCGACGTGTCGCCGATGTCCTCGATGTCGTTTGTGCGTAGACATTTCTGCGACGTGGCGAGCGAGTTCCGGGGGGGCGTCGCGCGGTCCTCGAAATAGGCTTTGAACGGCACCATTCCGGCGACGGTGAATAGGAGTGTCGGATCGTCGGTAACGAGTGAGTCGGACGGGAGGCGCAACGCCCCTTTGCCTTCAAAAAACTGGAGATATTGTTGTCGTAGTTCGCGGGCTAGCATGATACGGACAGTATACGGCGCGGCGCGGCGTTTGGGTAAGACGAATCTACGGGCCGCGAATGATATACTGAGCGCGTCGTGCCCGCTTCTTTTTCGCCCGTCGCGTTCCATAATCCTTTCTGGCTACTCGCGCTTCCGCCGCTCGCCCTGGTAACCACTTACCTCGGGCGCGGCGCGGCTCTGTCGGATGCGCGGCAACGCCTTCTCGCCGTCGTGCTGCGTCTCCTCATATTCGGTTGCGTTGTGTTCGCGCTCGCCGAAGCTGAATGCGTACAAACATCTCACAAACAGACCGTGATCGTGGTCGCGGACTGCTCCTATAGTGTCGGAGACCGTGGCAGACAGGTCGCGCGGGCGGTGGTATCGGACGCACACGATTCGTTGCGTGATGGCGACCGCCTGGGTGTTGTTTCCGCGGGGGGGGACAGCACTCTGGTGATACCGCCCGACGAGAAGCGGGCCACTTCGGTACCCAAAGAGTTGCCCGAGCCGCCCGAGCCGATGGCGACGAACTTGGCGCGAGGAATCAACCGCGCCCTCGCCTCGCTACCGGACGACACCGCGGGTAGGATCGTGTTAGTTTCCGATGGCAACGAGAACGCGGGCCAGTCTCTCGAAGCGGCACGGGGCGCGAAGGCCGCCGGGGTGCCCGTTGACGTCGTGGTTATCGGCGACGATCTCAAGAACGCGCCGGAGACCATTGTGGAGCGGATGGACGCGCCGACCGCTACCCGGCGCGGCGAGCCTTTCCGCCTTTCCGTCGCCGTAAACTCCCGGACGGGGGGGGAAGGATCCCTCACTATTTTTCGGAATGGGAAGTCGTGGCGCACCCAAAAAGTAACGCTTTCGCCGGGCAAAAACATCGTCTCCGTCAACGACCGGGGCGGTGATCCGGGTTTCTACACCTACGAGGCCCGGCTGTCACTTCCGAAGTCCGCCGACACGATCACCGAGAACAACCGCGCCATCGGGTTCGTTCACGTCTCCGGCGAGCCGCGCGTGCTGGTGATCCACGATCCTATGAACGGTACCGAAGCCGACGCGGCCTCCCTAATCGCCGCACTGCGGACGCAGAAACTCACCGTGGTCGAAGCAGGACCCGAAGCGATTCCCGCCACGGGGCCCGCGCCGCTCCTCGCCTACGACGGCATCATCCTGGTCAATACTCCGGCGGAAGTCTTCGACAAAAACCAGATGGCCGCGATCCAGGAGGCGGTCCGTGACCTGGGGGTCGGGCTGATTATGATCGGTGGCGAATACGGCTACGCGGCGGGCGGCTGGCTGGGAACTCCGGTCGAGGCCGCGCTCCCGGTCGAAATGGACTCCAAGAAACAGAAGCGGTACCCCGCCGTCGCTCTCGCCCTCGCGGTAGACATCTCCGGCTCGATGGGGGAGGCACCGCGTAGCGGCGGCTCCTTGTCGAAGATGGAACTCGCCCAGGAGGCCGCCCACCGCGCCGTAGACGCCCTTTCCAGCCAGGACAACGTCGGCGTGATCGGCGTTGATACGGCGGCCACTACCATCGTAGAACTGACTCCCGCCGCGAAGAAGGGCGCGATTCACTCGGGCATTAGCGAACTCGGAGGAGGCGGCGGCACCGACATGGCGGCGGGCGTCGAAGCGGGTTACGACATGCTTAGGGACGCGAAACTGTCCGTCAAGCACGTGATCCTGATCACGGACGGCGAAACGCCGCCGCACGACTACGCGCAAATGATCGCCGACTACAAAAAAAAGAACATGACGTTCACGCTCGTGGTGCTTGATGACGGGCAATCTCCCGACTCCATCGAACCACTCAAGCGGTTCGCGACGCAGACTGGCGGTCGCTACTACTTCGTCACGGACGCCGCGCAGTTGCCGAAGATATACACCCGCGAGGTGCGCACGATTCGTAAGCCGCCGCTGATCGAGGAGCCGTTCGTGCCCAAGCTGGGTCCGAACGGCGTGAATCACCCGCTCCTGGAAAACATCGCGGCGGACAACGCCCCGCCGCTCCTCGGCTACGACGTTGCGTTCGTCAAGCCCGCCGCCGAATCGCTCCTGCTGACACACCGCGATGACCCGCTTCTAGCGACGTGGCAGTATGGTCTGGGGAAGTCCGTCGCTTGGACGTCGGACGCCGCGCCGCGCTGGTCCGCCGGTTGGCTTTCGTGGAGCGGATTCGCGCCGTTCTGGGCACAGACCGTGCGCTACACCTTGAAGTCGCCGCGAAACAGCGGCGCGGACGGCGACATCTCGGTGCGCGTCGTGCGCGAGAACGGCAGGGCGCGGCTCGTCGCCGACGCCGTGGACGCTAAGACCGGTGCTTTCCTGAACGGCCTATCCCCACGGGCGCGGATCGCAAAGCCGGACGGCGACCCGGAATCCGTGCCGCTGACCCAGACGGGGCCGGGACGCTACGAAGGGGACGCGTTCGACGCCGGGCAGGTCGGCTCCTACACGGCGAGCGTTCAGTATCAGTCAGCCGGCGGCGAGGAACGGTCGGTGCCGGTCGGGTTCGCGGTCGCTTACTCCCCGGAGTTCGCCGCCCTCGAACCGAACACCGCGCTCCTATCGCGTATCGCCGACATATCGGGCGGCCGCGTCCTGAAGAGCGGCAAGGATATTTTCGCCGCGCGTGGCGTGAAGCGTCTGCCGACTCCGCTCGCGTTGCCGCTCCTGTTCACCGCGCTGCTTCTCCTGCCGCTTGATATAGCCAACCGCAGACTCTCACTCTGGCGGACGCGCGACACCGCCCGCGCCGCGGTTGAGCAAGTACAGGAGACCATCGTCAAGCAACGAGTCCAGCGTCAGGAGTCGGTGCGCACCGCCCGCGAGCAGGAGTTCCGGCAGGTACAAACACGTGTCCAGGAACGCAAAGCCCGCTTCAAAGCACTGGAGGACGACGAGTAGTTCACGTACCAGCCGTCTGTGCTGTAGGGAAAGTGCAATTCAACTGTTGGCGCGATGCGCGGGAACCAGCGCGCTATGTTTGCCCTGGATGTTCTGCGTGGATGGGCACACGCTCGTTGCCTCGCTATCGCTTGATTCTTTGAGCCTCGTCTGGCAATCACGGGGCGGCTCACGAAATAATTCGTGTTAAAATCCCGCCGCGACGTGGCATTTGCGTATTGGGAGGATGTCCTTCCACTCCGGCCACCAGCACCAGACCACCTGTTTTTACCCGCCCGCGAAATAGCCGAAGGATCGCGCGCGTATCAACCGACAATGGGAACGGCGGCTTCTCTCGGGGAACGGCATCCATTTCAGGAAAGAATACCTTCACTCATCATGTTGCGTCGTGGCACCTCCCTTCTATCTTCGCTCCTTCGCCCTCGTGATAAGAAGATTCCCGAGGACATCGCTACCGCGGAACCCACCCCTTACAAGGACCCGGCCGCTTCATACTCCGGCCGCGCCGGGGGGGGAGGGTCACTGCTTGATGACGGTGACCTCGCGCTCGCCGCGCGACGCAGTACCGTTGTGGACGACCTCGGTGCCGCTAGTTCTCTAACAGGGGCGCAAAACAACGAGTTGATTCTCCTGTCCTTCAACGAGGATCTTCTCAAACTCGTAAATCTAACCCAGAGCACCCTCACCCGCTCGATGCGCCCGCAGGTCGGCGGCAAGACGGAGGGGACGCTCGGGCCTCTACAAAAAGGTATGGAGATAGCCGAGCGCATTGAACAGCGCGGGCGTAGCCTCCTGCTCGAAACGTCTCTGACCGCCGAGCAACGACCCCGTGTGCTCTGCGCCACTCAGAACGCGCAGGATCAATCGGTCGCTCTGCGTGCGGCACGGTACGCCTGGCAAACATGCGCGATTCTGACGTCCATACCTGGCGGCAACGGGACGTTCGCGCGGGTCAAGCGGCTCGTCGCCGCCGTCACCGAACTCAACGGCAAAGTGTCCATGGTACTGGAAACAGGGAACGGCACGGAGAGGGCCGCCGCCGCCGAAGTCGCCCATCACTACCGAACCGTTCTCACGGAACAGGCGGAAATCCTCATCATCCTGCGCCACGACATCGCCGCGCCGCCGCTGGCCCGCCGCCTCGGACGCGCTGCTGTGACGAGCCTAGTGATCGCCGGGGAGAGCATGACCCGCGTCGTCGCGCGCCTCGCCTATCCAGAGTCCGCCGGAAACCGCTCCCCCGCTCCGCAACGTCCCGGCTTGAACGACGGTATTCTGCGCCCGCTCCCGACCCGCTGAAAAATAAATCGCGCCCTCCGCTTTGGAAACATATTTTAATGTTGACAATTCCGACCGATTAATGTAATAATGTTTTTGTATGAACCCCTCAGGCAAAAACAGCATTCCGCGGCGTCAGTATTTGGTTCGCGCCCTAACAGCGCTCGTAACTTTCGCGCTCCCACTCGTTCTCATCGGGTGCGGCGATAAAGGCGGGAGCGGGACGGCTTCGGTATCGGGAACCGACGTCGGCACGGTCAAGCCGGTCACGGTTCACCTCGCTTTTTTCCCAAACCTGACGCACGCCGCCGCGCTTTACGGCACCGGCACCGGTTCGTTCCAGAAGGCTCTCGGCACCTCGGCGAAGATCGAGGAGCGCGTCTTCACCGCCGGCCCAGCCGAGATCGAAGCCCTGTTCTCCGGCGAAGTGGACCTCGGATACATCGGACCGGGGCCCGCTATCAATGGCTACCTGAAATCGTCCGGCGACGCCCTCCAGATCGTCTCCGGCGCGGCGTCGGGCGGCGCGGCGTTGGTGGCGCGGGCGGACACGCCCATCGGCAAGATCGCGGATCTCGCCGGTAAAACGGTAGCCATCCCGCAAAAGGGGGGGACGCAGGATCTGTCCCTGCGGCACGCCATCAAATCCGCCGGGCTTGTCACCAAGGATAAAGGCGGCACCGTCACCGTTCTGGAGTTCGCGCCCGCCGACACGCTGAACCAGTTCCGGCAGAAGACTATTGACGCCGCCTGGATGCCCGAGCCGTGGGTGACGCGCCTACAAAAGGAGGCGGGGGCGAGACTGGTTACAGACGAGCGGACTCTGTGGAAGGGGGGCAAGTTCGCGACCGCCGTGGTGATAGTCCGCGCACAGTTTCTGCGCGAGCATCCCGAACTCGTCACGAAGTTCGTCGCCGCGCATCAGGCGGCCGTGGCCGCGATCAACGCCCACCCCGACGAAGCCCGCAAAGTGATCGGTGCGCGGATAGCGCAACTCAATCAGGGCAGGGAGATCCCTGACGATGTGCTTAAAACGGCACTGTCACGCACCGAAATCACCGCCGACCCGCTCCCGGATTCCGTGCTGACGTTCGCCGATTGGGGCAAGGAGGCGGGTTACCTACGGCAGGACCGCTCCGCTCTGACCCATCTGTTCGCGACGCTTCCGGCGACACAAACCGATCCGGTGAAAGCATCACCGCACGCCAGATAACCGACGTGCAGAAGCACAACGCCCACAACGACCGAAAGAGGAACCAACATGACGAACCAAACACCCAATACGCCGACACGGGTCGCCCAAACCGGCTTCACGCTGATCGAGCTACTCGTAGTTATCGCTATAATAGCGATTCTAGCCGCGATACTGTTCCCAGTGTTCGCGCAGGCCCGCGAGAAGGCGCGACAGGTGACCGGCGCGTCCAACCTGAAACAGATCTCGCTCGGCGTCCTTCAGTATCTGCAAGACTACGACGAGACGTTCTTCCCGACCGCGACCGAGCGTCAGGCCGACTTCTTGATCCCACCCGTCGCCGTTCCGAACACGGCGGACGCACGCGCCCCATTCTCCTACACCAACCGGATTGACCCTTATGTCAAAACGCGGGCTATCTACAAAGACCCGTCCGCGCCGGACTGGGGCAACAAAGGCAACGGCACTGTCGGCTCCGGCGACTGGAACGTGCCCGGTAACTTCTACCCCACCGACTACGGTTTCCACCTGAACGAGGGCAAGCTCGCGGCGGGCGCGAACAACCAGGCAGCGAGCTATGCCAACTCGGCGGGAGCGATCATTGACCTACGCGATTTCGGCGTGAACGATGATACACCTCTCGGCACCATCGCCCGCCCCGCGAGTTTCATTCTGATCGGCGACGCGAACCGGTACGACCTCGGCCCGAAATCGTACAACCCGTCGCGCGGCGGCATGTACCCGCAACCGTACGCGTTCAGCGTGAACGCTCAGGCTCGCCCCGCCATCCGCCACAGCAACGGCACCAACTTCGCCTACGCCGATGGACATGTCAAGTGGGTGAAGATCACGCCGAAGCAGAGCGCGGCGGATACGAACGGCACAGCGGTCGTCTCGGTCCCGAACCCCGATCCGACGTGGCGGACTTATAACGACAACGATTGGCGGCGGAACCCTTCTACGCCGTAGTAACAGATTGTGTGAATAGGAGCAGGGGAAGTCTCCGCTCGCCCGCCTCGCTTGGACTCCCACCCCCCTGGCCCCCTCTCCCTCAATCCTTGAGAGAGGGGGGTTAGGGGGGCGGGAGTCCGACAAGGCGGGCGTCCCTTTATCGG
>JAYUUO010000035.1:0-56979 GCA_043754515.1 Armatimonadota bacterium | reverse complement strand
CCGCCGAGACGAGGAACAGGCGCGGTACGCGTGAGATGCCCCGTATTTTCACTGAGCGGCACCAGAGGATCGCCGCGATTTTCTCCGGGGCGGGGGCGAGAAATTCTTCTGCGCGGGGGTAAGCGAGAAGTGATATTGCATTGCGGTGGTATCTGCAGTGGGAGTGGTCGGGGAGTGGCTGTCGGTGATAGCTACTTAGACCTGCAAGATACCCCGCGTGTTTTCCACCGCGCGACGGGTTGTCCCACGTACCGTTGCCGCGTTGAACGAGATCGCGATGCCCGCTTTGCCGTGGAAGTATGTTGCCCCGCCGCGCCGGAACCGGAACCTGCCCCTAATTTCATCGGGTCACCCCGGCTTCGTCTCCGCTACCGTGACGTCACCGCTCGCTTCGACCTCGTTCAGTATGTCATTCAGGAGTGGCGTCGCGGCCACGGTGGGCGCGCCCCCGCCGGACATCGGGGACATGGCGATGCCCCCTCTCTTGGCGGAGACGCGCCGGGTTTTCTTCGGAGACTCGTCCATTATCATCTCCGACACGGAGTCTGGCACGCCGGAGGTCATGCCGACTGCGGGTATCACACCGCCGGTTGGGAGGGCAGGCGGCAGGGGTGGCGCGTAGACCATGCTCCCCTTCACCCAGTCGCTTTCCAGGTACTCGGTCCAGACGCGGCGGTACACCCGCGCCGTCTGCTCCGCGATGTTGTCCCAGTTGAAGTCGGTCAGGACGCGGTCGTAGGCACTCGCCGCCATCTGGCGCGCTTGCACCGGATATTGCAGGACGCGGGTGATTCCCCATGCGAGCGATTCGGGGCTATCAACCAGCGTTGTCGTGCCAGTCACGTCGTGTTGCACCACCTCGGCGAGTCCCCCGGCCTCGCTGACTACGACCGGCACTCTCGCGGCCATCGCTTCGAGCGCGACGATCCCGAATGGCTCGTAAAGCGACGGGTACACGGCGACGTCGGAGACGCGGTAGAGTTTGTCGCGGTCTTCGTCCGAGACGCGCCCAGTGAACAGAATCTGGTCGCCAAGCCCGAGCTCCCGCGCCCGCGCTTCCAGATGGGCACGGTACCCGCCGCCCGCGATCACGAGCTTGACGTTGCCGCACCGCGCTCGCACCGCGGACATCGCCTCAATGAGAACTTGTGCCCCTTTTTCGCGCACCATGCGCCCGATAAAATAGACCAACTTCTCGTGAGGCGCGGCGAAGCGGGACCGGAACGCGGCTTTTGCTTCGTCGCTAAACGGGAAATCATAGTTTGCGGAGTTGACGCCGTTGTAGATAATTTCGATCTTGTCATATGGGGTGTGCAAGGCGTGCATTACCTCGCCACGCATGAATCCAGAGCAGACGATGACGCGCCATGATTCCCACTGTAGCTCCCACTCGCAATGATTGATATACCGTTGCATGTCGTTGTGAATACCGTTGTTTCGCCCGTACTCGGTGGCGTGGATCGTGGATAGGAGCGGCAGATTGTGGCGATACTTCAGCTCTTTGCCCGCGAAAAGCCCGAGCCAGTCGTGGACATGAAGCACGATGGGGTTGTCTTGGGCGTTCGGCTCGGAGAGCCACTCCTGAATCAGTGCGTCGGCGCGGCGATCTAAAAGGTGGTTGAGTTCGTGAACCCAGTGCAGGAAGTCGTTCGTTTGCGCCTCGACGTTGACGCGGTGGACGAACAGGTTCGGGGCTTCTTGCTCGTCCGCTTCGCCCCCGGACGCGCCACAGGTGACGACATGAACCTCTAAGCCCTGTCGGGCGAGGGCGGGGGCGAGACCTTCAAGGGCGGCGGCGATCCCGCCGACGCGCATGGGTGGGTATTCCCAGGAAAGCAGAACGACGCGCATGTGTGGTTGAAAACTCCTGTCAGCGGGGGTGTCAAGCCGTCGGGAGCATGACCCCGGTTTGCGCGGGTTGCCCAAACCGGGGAGATTGTAGCATAAAGTGGTGTAGCCGTCTACTCGCGTCGGTCGTGAGTCAGGACCAGACACTTGAATAAAAGCGCGAGCGGATTGCGACAACGATCCGAATTTCGCGGGATCGGGGTTACACTAACACCGCGACTACCTCCGTCTCATTAGCGGCACGAGCGACTGGAAAAACGCGGCGTGGACGTTCCACTGGTTCGGGATCAACAGGTTCGGCTTGTGATGACCGATCGTCGCCCCGGCATTCTTCAATAATGCCGGGGCGACCTAAATCGAAGACCTCCCTCCGAGTGGAAACGCGACTACACCCCGTCATCACGGAAAATACTTGCCCTTGCCGACCTATACAATGGTACCGCGCTGTATACGTTCAACATCGAAAAACTGACTGTCATCCGGTCGCGGATCATAGTAATATGCCGACTCGTTCATTTGAACGCCATCGGGGTCGGAGGCGGCGAACTTGGTGAAGTACGCCCATGTGCGGGAGCCGAGGACGCGACCGGTGCTAGGGTCGGTATAGACCCCGCAGCGGCATGGGGGTGCGTTCAACTCAGCGGGCAACTGTGTTTGGGACGTACCGAGTTTCTTCCGCAGGGCAAGGACACGGAGCGACTGCTCGATCCTTCTTAGTTCCTCTTTGGTGCGCGAGCGGAACGTGTGTCGGGTCACTATCTCCCCCTTCCACTCGGCTACATCCACCACGGATCTGCGACCGATAATGCCGTAGCCAGCCCTCAATGCCGCCGCGCGGGGTGTATGCCCACGAATAGCCGTCTAGTCCGTCCTGCGTCGTTACTCTAAATTAATCTTCATCACAAATTTTTTGTACGATCTGTAGTAAGACGAACAGAACCCACCGGTTTTCGTTTGGAGCGTCGCATACGGATAATTCTCGTCAATCGTGCGATAGGAAGAATCCGTGGTCCATTCGCTTCTTCCTTTTTTTCGCGTCATAGATGGCTACGGAGTAGGTGGGCGGATTAACTCTCCCCTTGCCAGCAACGCGCCCCCAACTTTCGATGCGGGTATACAGGACAAGGCGCGGCACTCGAGTATCTTCTCGATGCGGGAGTGACATTTCAAACAGCTGGCTCGCCATCCAGTGCTTCATGGGTAGCACCGCGAGCACGGTTATAGCCGGTGCCGCCGCCGCGACGCATAGCCAGCCGAGGCGCTTCCGGCTCGCGGCGTCGGGAAACAGACGGGGGGTAACAGGGTTACGTGTCGCGGTCGCCGGGATCGTGTCGAGGCAACGCCCCAGCAAGCCTTCGGGGACATCGGTCGTGTGTTTCAAAGCAGTTCTTCCTTTCGGTTCGCGAGTCGCGCGCGCAAAATCCTGATCGCCGTGGAGAGCCGCGACTTCACGGTGCCGAGCGCGATTTTCTCCGTGTCCGCTATCTTGTGATAACGCTTCTCTTCGCGGTAGAACAGGAGAACGGCGCGGCGGTACGCGGGCGGCAGGGCATGAACGGCGGCTTCCAGCGTTTCCCGCGCCGCATTGCCTGTCACGCGGCGTGCCGGATCAACCGTGCCGGTGTCGGCGAGAAGCTCCCCGAGCGCGTCGGCGAGGGAGACCTGCCCGGCCTGGCGTTTCTCCCCGCGTACGGAGCGGTACCAGACCCGTGTCGCGATGACATGGAGCCAGGTGCCTATCGCGGATCGCCCGTCGAACGTCTCGAGTGATTGCCATGCCGCGACGAATGTCTCCTGTGTCAGATCCGCCGCTCGGGACTCGTCGCCGCCCGTCAAATGGTACACCTGGCGGTAGACGGCGGCGTACCGCTCGTTCGCCACCAACTCGAACGCGGCGCGATCGCCCGCGCGTAGCCGCTTCCGGAGTGTGGTCTCCCATAGAGCGTTAATTATCTCGTTCATTCGCACCGTTAGTGTACAGGCGGCGGGCGTTTGTTCGATTATTTTTCGCCCGCCGCGCGGCGAACCGTCCGCGCCGTTGCGAGCGGGGTATCCCGCGTGTTATCGTGAACACATGGTGAGCGAACCGTCGCCGAACCCCGTTCTCCTTATCCCTCCTTCGTCCCGTTGTCTAGTATGCGGCGCGGGTGGCGGCGGTGAGGCGAAGGATTCCTGCCCCCGATGCGGCGCGACGGGCGGTGATGTTCGTTCCCTGCTCCGCGCGGGGTCGGCGGCCTACGCCGAGGCACGGCTCGCGGCGTTAAAATCTGACTTCGCCGACGCGCGTCGGCATCTCGCGGCCGCGACGTCTTTAGGCGTCGGCGAGAGCGACCAATGGCGCGAACTCTCGGTCCTCGTCGCCGCCGCCGACCCAGCCGTGCCGGAGGCGGACGCGCGTGCTTACGGGCAAGCACGTGCCTTCGCCGTGGCCGGACGATTCGCCGCCGCCGATGCAATACCGCTCCCGGCGACGCCTGCCGCAGACGAATTGGGGCGGCTCCGCGCGGCGGGCGTCACGTGGGAGCGACGCGTCCGCCGCCAGAACGTCTTTCGCTCTGCCGCCGCCGGGATGGCTGGCGCGGTAGGCTTCGCGCTACTCTCGCTCGCCTTCCGTGGCCTGCCCGCGCCCCGTCCTGACGTGTCGGAGATACCGAAGTCGTTATCGTCCCCGCGACCGCTCGCCGCACGGAATTCCCTTAATGACACGCGTCCGTTCACGAACATCGGGCGCGGTGCGCGGCTGTCTTCCCCGGCACCGTTCGCCTACCCGTATCCCGAGCGGCTGACCCGCCGCTACTATAATGACGCGCTTCGTGCCTACCGCGAGAAGCGGTTCAAAACCGCCGCCGATCTTTCCGATCTCGCCGCCATCTCTGGCGCGGACACCTATCTATTGCCGCACATCCTGTTGCTCCGTGCCCGAATCGCCGATACCATACCGGACGCGAACGCGCCGCTTTTATGGGCGGAAATAGCCTCCCGCGCGCCCCGGTCCCCTTACGCGCCGCTCGGTCTGCTTCGCGCCGCGGAACGTTCGCGAAAAATATCTGGGGAGCAAGAAGCTGGTGCCCTTTTTTTAGCGGAACTTATACGAAGGTATCCGCTGTCTAAAGAAGCGTGCATAGCAAGAAAGCGACTAAACCCGGCACGCCGGTTTAGAGAAGAGATACCTCGGTGACTGTGAACATCGGCATGAACGGCTCGGAGCAGGAGGAGAGTCTTTATGGGGTACTCGGCGTCGCGGAAACGGCGACAGCCGAGGAGGTTAAACGCGCTTACTACCGACTCATCCGCGAAGTACGCCCCGAAGCCGACCCCGAGAAATACCACCGCTTTCAGACTGCGGGGAGCGTACTCGCCGACCCCCGGCGCCGGCGCGAATACGACCAGTTGCGCGATGCCGGCCGCCGCATCGACGTGCTGACGGATCAAGCCGCCGCCGCCGCCGAGCGCGACCCGCAAAAAGCGTTCAGCCTGATCAAAGCCGCCGTCGCGCTGGCACCGGACGCCACGCGCCCTCGGGTGATCCTGGCGCATATCCTGACCCGGCTCGCCGACTACGTCGGAGCGGAACGTCAGTACCGCTACCTGCTCAACGAACGCCCCCGCGACGAAACGTTGCACTACCGCTTTGCTCGTTGCCTTGTCGTCCAGGAGCGTTATGAGGACGCCGAAACCGTGCTCGGCGCGGCGATCCGGCTCAATCCGCGTTACCACGACGCGCAGATGCTACTAGCACGCCTCTACGAGAAGTCCGGGCAGTTCGGCGCGGCCATATTCACCCTCGAAAGCGCGGTGGTGAATGACGACTGCGAAGACTACTCCGACTTCGACGCGTTGCTACGCCTCCTTTCGTTACACCTGCGTATGGAGAACGGCGCGGAGGCGGAGCGAACCGCGCGGCGTCTGATGCGCGTGTTGCCGGAGCCTGGCGCGGACGACCCGACCGGACAGTGCGAGCGGGCGGCACGGCGCATGTTACTCCGGGCGAAGGAGCTCGCGGGCGAGGATCAGATCGGCGCGGTTCGCGCCCTCGCCGCGCTGGGCAGTCGGCTCCCGAACATCACGCCGGAAGTCGCCGCCGCCTTCACTCAGGTGTCCTGGGAATCACGTCTGCAACTCGAGGCCAAACACCTGATGGAGGATGACCTAGCGACTGACGAGCTAAAGCGGCTCGTGGAGGCACTGTACCTGAACCGTGTACTACCCGAGGCGGAACGCGAGGCGAGGCGGCATGATGTCAAAACTTCTCTGAACGCGGCCGTGTTGCGTGACGCGGGCGGCATACAATCATTGCTAGAGTATTTGCGCCGTGAGTACCCGCTGTTCAGCGAGGAACAGGGTCCGCTCCTGCGAGAAGTGGCGTCTGTCGTCGCGTGGCGGGTGGCTTTTTCAACCGAATCGCTACCGGACTCGTCCGGCTTCATCGGGTCGGAAACTCCCCCCGCGTCCAAAAAAGGCTTCCTAGGCTGGTTCAAAGGAAAGAAATGACTCATGGTTGGCAGAGCGAGCCTGACTCGCCATGACCGTCCCCGCCAGCGGTATTCCTGCATCCCCCGGCCATTCCTCGCCTCCGCACGGTTTGCTCATGGGACTGGTTTTCGTGGCAACATTCGCCGTTTATTGCCTCACCGCCTGCCGCACCATCTATACCGGGGACGACGGCGACATCGCCACCGCCGTCACCACGCTGGGCGTGCCGCACCCGACCGGCTACCCACTTTTCATCCTGGTCGGCAAGTTATGGACGGTGATGACCCCTTTCCTCGGTGAGCCTGCATTCCGCCTCAACATCTTTACCGCGCTCTGCGGTGCCCTGACGATACCTGTCGCCTACCGGTTTATCGCGGAGTTGCTGGAAGATCTGCCGTGGAGTCGCGAGATCGCGGCAGGCGTGTCGCTGTCCTTCGCATTCACGCCCACTCTGTGGAGCCAATCCGTGTCGTGTGAAGTTTATACAGCAAACATTCTTTTCCTTGCCCTGCTCCTGCTCCTGTCTCTCCAATTCATCCGCGCGGAGCCGGGCGACGGCGCGGACAGAAAACTGTGCCTTCTCGCGCTTGTCTACGGGTTGGCACTGACACACCACCTGACTATCGCCCTGTTCTTCCCCGCGTTCGTGGCACTCGTCGTTTGGCGGAAGCCGTCCTTGTTCGGCAAGGACTGGCGGGTGCTACTATCGGTAATCGGCTGTATTCTACTCCCGCTCTCGCTGTACATCTACATCCCGCTCGCAACAAAGTACTCCCACTCGCCGCTCAAGTGGGGGCAACCCGACACTCCTTCCGCATTCTGGCTGCATTTAACCGGGGGCCAATACCGTGACCTGATGTTCCCCTCCGTCGCCGACTTCAAGGCGGGCGCGACGCTTTACTTCGGCAAGTTTCTGCCCACGGAGTATGGGATTTTCCTGCTGGCGGTCGCGGCTGTTGGCATCGTCACCCTCGCTGCTTCGCGCCGGACGCGACCGTTCGCCCTGTTATTCATCGCCATTTTCGTCGCGGACGTCGTCTTCGCGGCGGGATACCATACCCAGGACATATTCGTTTTCTACATCCCGTCGTACTTGATACTCGCGGTATGTATCGCTTGCGCGGGCACCTTTCTCATCGCCTGGGTTCGGATTCGTTTCGCGTGGGATGACGCTACCACGGGGCGATATGCCCGGCTCGCGCTCCCAGTTTTGCTCGCCACGGCATTCCTGCCTTTCTCCGCGCATTATGGGGAGTGCGACGAGAGTAAGAACCGAGTCGAGTCGGACTATTCGCGCGGGCTACTGCGCTCCTGCCCGCGCGGCGCGGTGCTCGCGGTTCGCGGCTCCTGTTACTCATCGCTCTGGTACTTGCAGTTCGTGCGCGGCGAGCGTCCTGACGTCACCATCATCAGCCAGGATATGTTCGCCGGGGTGGTCGCATTGGGAGGCTGGTACCGGGTGCATCTGCGCGATCATGACCCGCGCGTTGACGGCTACCTGCCGCGCGGGCTTCCCGAGGCTGACCTCAACAACGGCACCGCGCTAGCGGCCACTCTCGGGAACGCGCTCCGTGCGAGTCGCCCCGTGGTCATTGCCCCGGTGCCGAATGTGGACGCGGTTATACGCCGCTATCAGGAGGAGCGTCGCAAAGCGGGCTTACCGGCACCATTACCGGATTGGTGGTATGGGGAGCGTGCCATCTCGCGACGGTTCGCGCGGGTACCGTGGGGTTTCACCGAGCGGCTTTTCTTGAAGGACAAGGTACCTACGCGGGAAGCACTGTTCTCCGCGACTGCGCCGCTATGGGGCGGCGGCAAAGACGCGATCAACGCCGACTTCGACAGCCTGGCTATCGCAATGCGGCTGGGCAACGACGAGTTGCAGAAGCCTATCATGCTCCGTATGCGCGAGTCACTGGTAGCCTGGGGGGGTACCGCCGAAGCCGCGCGTCGGCCCGATCTCGCCCTGCCCGCCTACCGGAAGGCGGCCGCCCTGTACCCGAATTCACAGACGCGGGACGCGCTCCAACGTTTGTCGGCGTCGGGCGGCGTGCCGCCCGTACGTACCCAGTGAGTCGGATCAACGCCATACGCACATAATCGTGGCGCGGCAGGCAGGAATAGATGGGCTATGATCGTCAGGTTCCGATTGTCTGAATCTAGGAATACCCGGAACGGACGGGTGCCACGCGATGTCCCGTGACCGCATCGTGGGGCAAGTCCGACGCCGACGCGCGACCCGGATCCGTGGCGTTCGCTGGAAGCCGATAAGCATGTGTTGACACGACCGGCACGAGGCAGACATTTCTACCAAACGGCGGAAAGAAGCGTGGAGTCGGAATAATCCACCCCGGAAAAAGGGCTAAAATCTCGCGAACCTTTTCCGAATACAGTTGTTTGAATTGGCATACGGGACAGGGCAAACTGTTTTCATCGGGAGCAGTTACGGACTCATCCTCTCGTATTTGACGCGGGACGGAACGCGCCGACTGTTAGTATAACTTTAGTAAAGGCATTGTTCGGAAAGAGACGGGGGCGGTTGCGTCCGCACTACGGCATCTGCTTCCCTCTGGTTTGCAGGACGGGGAAACAAAACGCGCTGGGCGAATCATTCGCCTGGCGCGTTTTGTTTGTGACCTCTGTCACCGTTTTTGAGAGAACAGCCCACGTCATGCCCGTGCCGCCAGCGCGGGCCGGGTCCCCGTCCTGCCGGGAACGCCTTCCGGCGCATCCGACAGTTCCGAGTAGGCTTGTCGGATGCCGCGCACGTGGTACGCGACGTTCGCCGACGTGCAACCCAGCGAGTCACCGATCTGCCTCCAGGTGAAGCCGTCCAGCAACCCGTGCAGGATCTCCTTCTGCTTCGCGTTCAACCGACCCTCCAGGTCGCTGATCATCATCCGGGTCTCCACCTCCTCCGACGCCGCAGGGCGGTTGACGGCAGTGCCGAACGAGTTCTCGGCGATCTCAGGCGTCTCCACCACCAGATCATCGAGCGTCTCGTGCGACCGCCGCTTGTTCCACCGAATGTGGTCCAATATCTGCCACCGCGCATGCTTCAACAGGTACTGCGTCGGCGTACCAATGGTCAGGTCAATTCCCGGCAGTGCTTCGAATACGGCGACCCACGCCTCCTGCAACAGGTCGGCGGAATCCATGCCGGTGCGGGCAGCATAGTACCCGGCCAGCGACTCTAAACGCGGGCGCAGTGCCCGCCTCAACTCATCCTGCGCGGCGACATCGCCGCGCCGCGCGCGAATCAATATAGCGTTCATTAGTCGTCATCCACTCTCTACAGGAAGGCGGCGCGGCGGGGGCAAACCCCGGCATAGGGCCGAACTTTCTGTATGATCATCGGGAGCAGAAAAACAAACGGTCAAGCCAAGTGCGTCATGATTCAGGCTTCGCGTGCGAATCGGAGGCAGAGTGCCTCCTATACTTTCGTCACGATCAGCCCGTTAATATAGTGCGCAACCGGTAACATCGGAACCGGACGAAACACACGGGGGAACCGATGTATTTCGTGCCAGTGCCATGGAGACAGTCTGCCCCCTGCGAAGCGGGGAGGATTCAGTTTCCTGACGAACCGGGTACGCGGACGTACGCCAACGGATATGGGTTTGTTTTCTGCTCTACTCGTTATGTCCGGGGGAGGGCTGCGCGGCTCTCTGGTGAGGAGAAACCGGCACTGCTTTTCCCGGCGCGAAATGATAATCGGTCACAGTTATGATGTGATGTCACGGTGAGGAAGCCCATAGGCTCCGGATTCACCGATGAACATTGCGGAAGTGTCGCTTGCTGAAACGCAGACGCCTTCCGTCCTGCGCCGACTCAGTTCGCACCTTTTCCGGCTGTGTGTTGCTAGCGAAACGGACCGAACGGTGGCCTCTTCAAGGGCATACCGTTCGCGCTCCACGCTCGCGGCGTGTTCCTAGCCTTGTGATATGCGGCTGTCGCTCTTATACGACGTGCCTATCGCGGCTACAAACGACGCGCTACGAATCGCGGTCGCTGTCATTGCGCGGGCTTCTCGCCGGCTGCCGGAGATTGAGCTCTCGTTCAATCCTGTATCGTTACCGAGAAGCGACTTACCTGTAAGCAGATAAGCGACGCTTCTGGTCCCTCCGGCGTTGTTGCCAACGGGGTTGCCACGCGTGCTATTGGCGCGATGGTGCATCAAACTACTTGATGCCCCACTACCCGATAGCACGCTCGTAATGATCCCGGTCAGGTTTCTGACCGTGGTCCCGGCAATGCCGGAACCCTGTTTCGCTTCAGCACACTCCGAGGTGGAGAGTGGCGAGGTGGGGTATTGCCCTTGCGGGCAGATACCATCGGAAAGGACGCGAATCCCCTCCGTTAAGGCGACGGCGTACAGGGCTGGTTCCGTGAGGTTCTCTTGCGGCAGGGTTGTGTTATTTTGCCAAAAGTGAAACATGGAATGTTCCTTTCTGTACGAACGTCGGAGGCACGACGAAATAGATTTGCCGGTCGCTAGGTTAGTAATTTCCTGGCAGACGTCCCGACGGGTCGGGACGTGATTCGCGCCTACAAGCACAGTATAGCGCAGGTCATCCCGTTTGCTAAAGAAAAAGTTAAAGTTTTTTCGGAATGTTTTCGGGGCGGAGGCGGGGACGAAAAAACACGCCCCGGTGCGAATCCGCTGGGGCGCGTCGCGAACGTTTTGCGCCCGTTACTTTTCGTCGTAAACAACCTTCGACAAAACGTCGCCGACCGCGCGGAGCGAGTCGGGCGAGCACTTGTCCGGTGTATCGTCGAGCGTGTGCCAGGAGCCGTAGTCGAAGTCAATCAGATCAATCGCCTTTATACCCGCCTCCTGGAGAGGGATGTGATCGTCCGATATTCCGTACTTCACTGTGTTCTCGAACCCGGACACCCTCAGCGCGGCGGCGGCGTTCCAGACCTTGTCGTTGATCTCCGGTGCCTTCGATTCGCTCGCCTGCTCGCGGTAGATTTGCAGGCTCTTGTCGCCGATCATGTCAATCAGAATCGCGTAGGTCGGTTGCGGGAGCGGGGCGGATTTAGCCCATACCTTGGCACCCAGATACATCTGTGCCTCACCCGGTCCGTAGTCCTCGCCGTCGAAGAACACTATTTGGACGCCACAGGTCGGGGCTTTCGCCTTGAACGCCCGCGCGACTTCAAGAAGTACCGCGACCCCGCTCGCACCGTCGTCCGCTCCGGGGATCGGCATCTTCTTCTTAGCAGGGTCGACTTCCTGATCGGCGGTCGGCCTCGTATCCCAGTGGGCGCATAACAGTACCTGCGTCCTCGCGCCCGGATTGAACTGCACATAGATATTGCTCATCGGCAACGTCTTCGCGCCCGGCTTCGCGGAAAAATCTTGCCGCTTCGCCGGGATACCCGATGCATCGGAGAGTGACTTCTGTAGCCAGTCGCGCATCTTCGGGTAGCCGTCCGAGCCGGAGTAGCGTGGGCCGAAATCCACCTGCGTCTTCAAATCGCTAAAGGAGCGGGTAGCGTCAAACCCGTAGGGGGAGATGGTCGGAGTCGCGGATGCCGCGACTACCGGCACGACAGGCGGCGTCGCGCTACCACCGGCGGCGGGGGAGCATCCGGCGATGAGTGCGGCGGACAAAGTGAAGGCGGCGAGTAAGGTTCGTGACGACAACATGATCCGAATTATACGTCAGATCATATTGCGTCGCCCGGACAGTGTGCCGGATCAACCGAGCCATGTCCCACCCGTCCCGCCCAGCGCGCGGTCACTGATCGGCAACGTTTGACATTGAGAGTCCTCCGTGATAGATTCAGACCACCGTTCCGGGTGCAATCTCTACATCCGCGCGGCAAACCTACCATGATTACCTGCCCGGTCAGCACCCCGCCGTCCGAGCGGTTCCACCTTTTCGGCATGGGACCGTCACGCCCCAAACTTATCTACCAGCGAGGGCGGCTGATCGAGGCGCGTTCCGGCGCACTCTTACAAAGCTTCGAAACCGCCGAGGAATGGTACGAGCCGTGGGAGTACCGCGTCCGACTGAGGACTGTAGGCGGGGAGCGGGTGGCGATTCATGAGGACGAGACAGGGTTGTGGGTTCAGACCGATGACCGACAGCCGACGTGTCTAGACAGCCATTCCATCCCCGCGTTGCCGCGCTTCGATGGGCATTTCCACGGCCCGCTCCTCCGTGCGTTGCACGGCGAACTGCTCACCAATATTGCCGAATCTAACCGGGGTGGGGGACCACTCCCGAACCTGCTCGTGTATGATAAGCCATGGCTCCGCGACGCCGCGATGGTCGGGCTTTGCCTGGAGCGGACGGGAAACATCGCGCTCTTGACAGACTGGGTGGCGAGCCTCGCGGCGATGGACGAGCCATTCGACCGCAACAACGGGGGACACCGCGAGCCGGATAATCTGGGGCAGTTGTTGACGCTGATCGCGCTGGCTGGGGGCGATCAGGATCACCCTTTAATCCCGAAAATACACACGGCCGCGCGGGAATCGTGCCAGGATGGTCACCTAACCGGCTTATCCGACTTCAGCGAGCATCCAGTTTATCAGACGAAGTGGCTGAAATATGGTCTGCGCCGGCTCCATCTGGACGACTCGGAGTGTGTCATCCCCGCCGTCTTCGATTCGTACGGTGCGCTCTTCTGGATGGATTACCGCGACCAGCACATTCGCGGCAAAGGCTTCGGCGAGCGTGATATGGACAATTATCCTTACCTCGGCTGGGCGGAGGCGCACTTCCACGACCGGCTCCCGGGTCCCGTGCCTGACCCCGCGTCGTTCCCGCTGACATGGGAGGCACAAGCGAGTCAGGCGAACTACTTGCCTATGGATGGGTTGAGTCCCACCCTCGCCACGGTACGGGTTTGCACTCCTCACACGTGGCACGCGGCGGAGATGTTTCTCGCGCTACTCGATTTGAGCTGAACATGTTGGCCATAGGACCGCGCGACGAAAAGCAAGCGGATCTTACGAATCGGATTTTCGACGGGGGAAGGAATGCGAAGAATGACACCAATCACGGGCCGGTCCGTTCGTATCGGCATCATCGGGTGCGGACAGATCGCGCAGACGCACCTCAAGAACTATGCGGAGATAGCGGGCGTCGAGGTAATTGCCTGCGCCGACATACGCAAGGACGCGGCGGACGCGAGTGCCGCGAAGTTTAAGATTCCCCACGTCTACTATGATGCTGCCGAGATGCTCGGGCGCGACGATCTGGACGCCGTTGACGTTTGCCTCCACAACAACCTTCATGTATCCGGCACGCTCGCCGCGCTGGAGTCGGGGCGACCGGTGTACTGCGAGAAGCCGATGGCAGGGACGTACCGGGACGCGGCGGCGATGCGGGATCGGGCGCAGGAACTCGGCCTCCCGCTCCACATCCAGCTCGGCACGCTGTATGCCCCGGAGACACGGGCAGCTGGCGATCTGATAGCGGGCGGTCAACTCGGCGTGCCGTATCATGCCCGTTCGACGGGCTACCGGCGGCGCGGTAGGCCCTACATTGACGGCTACGGACGCCCCGACTTCGTGCAAAAAGAGCAGAGCGGGGGCGGTGCCCTCTATGACATGGGCGTCTACCACATCGCGCAGATGCTCTACCTACTCGGCAATCCCGTGGTCGAGCGCGTGTCGGGGCAGACTTACCAGCGCGTGCCGATGGATCCCGCCCGCGCCGAACTTTCAGGTGCCGACGTGGAAGAACTCGGAATGGGACTGGTTCGGTTCGCGGGCGGCGACCTGACGCTGGACATCATTGAGGCGTGGGCAGTTCACCTGGACGCGTTCGAGGGTTCCTACATCGTCGGCTCCGAGGGCGGTGTCCGCCTATCGCCATTCGGGTTCTTCCGATCCGTGGGCGATCTGGACATCACGGGGACGGCAAACATGACCGACTTCGGTTACCGCAAGCGGAAACTGCGGACGGAGGACGGCGAGACCGACTACTTCTCATCGTCGCAACAGCATTGGGTCGCCGCGTTGCGCGGCGAAACGACGCTTCTGCCGACGGCAGAGATCGCCCTCAACACCATGCTCATCTCGGAAGGTATCTACCTCTCCGCGCAAGCACGGCGCGAGTTGTCCGCCGACGAGATCATCGCTCGGTCCGTCTCTAAAGCCTTGCCGCTCTGAGAATGGGTTGCGGCCTCCGATAATGGGACGGTGGAATGGCTGCTACCCGACCCGCTGAGATTGTTCCTCTGAAAATTAAATATCACGATACAGGGCGGCTATGTTTTCCCGGGAGCGGTAACGGGCACTACTAATCAGGGAGACGCCGATGTGATCGTCACGGACGAGAGGGTTTTCTCGTTTGGTTGATATGGTAAGTTCGTCCCAGGAAGCGACTCCATTAAAGGCTGAAAAATGAAGCATTACCCTCTTATTACCGCTGGCATCATTGTTTTGTCCGGCATGGCCACTTCAATCGGGTGGGCGCAGGCGACTCCCGCCGTGCCGCCGGCCGCCCCCCCGCAAATCTTCGTCAACCGGGCTCCCGTCGTGTTCCAGGGGCAGCCCGCCGTGGAAAGGGATAGCCGCCTGTTGGTGCCACTCCGCGGGATACTCGAAAAACTGGGGGCGTTCGTTAGCTTCGATTCCGCTTCACAAACGGTATCCGCCTTCACGCCGACGAAGCGGATTGCACTCACTGTCGGCACGCGGCAAGCATTCGTCAATGACCTACCGGTAAACTTGGACACACCCGCCGAAGTGCTGAACGGGTCTACGATGGTCCCACTAAGGTTCCTCGCGGAATCGCTGGGAGCCGACGTCACGTACGACGTCACTACCAACACCGTCGCGATAAACACCCGCGCCGCGGCCCCCGCGCCGGTCGCCGGGGATACCGAGAAGGCAAAACTGCAGGCGGATGAAGTCCGCAAGCGCGAGGACAATGCTCGGAAGCGTGCGGAAGAGGCTCGCCTCGCCGCCGAACTGAAGGCGCGGACGACCGACACGTCTATCTCGGGCACAGTAACTGCCGTCTACGCAGACGTCATGCCGCAACGGATTGTGGTGCGGGTTCCGAACAACACGCCGGGGGCGTTAAATGGGGAGAAGACGTTCTCGCTGCAGCCCAACACCGTGTTGACGATCCAGCGTCCCGACACGCCGGAGCAGAGGGTCACCCTGGATCACGTTGACGTCGGCGCGACCGTCGCTGTTCTCGTGGTGGGAGACGACCGGGTGAGCGCGGTGAATGTGATAGCGCCGCCGCTACCAAAGTCGGCCCCCGCGCCGTCGCCTAAACCGGCCCCCGCGCAATCCCTGTCAACCGTCTTCAAGGGAACGTTTTTAGATTACGCCCGCTCCGACCGTAACGTGTTCGTTTTGCGCACCACGGACGGGCGACAGATTACAATACCGAAGGGCGTGCCGGTCTATTTCGACAACCAGAAGATCAACGCCGACGATCTGCGCTCCGGCGACATCATGACGATCACCATTGACCCGCGTACCCACAACGGAACCCGTATCGTCATCGCGCCGGAATGAGACCGTGAGGGGTTCGGCAGGTGTGGAGGCGGACCCTAAGCCTGCCGAACCCAGATTCGTCCGCGCGACGTTTCGAGGCTACTTTTGATCGGGATGCGTTAAAATAGTCTCGATCTGTGTCATTTCGTCGGGCGACAGTTTAACGCCCGACGCCCTGGCGTTTTCGCGCACCTGCTCGGGCCGGCTCGCGCCGATGATCGGGGCGGACATCGCGGGCTGATGCAGGAGCCAGGCGAGTGCGAGTTGCGACAGGGTAATATCGCGGGCGCGGGCGAATTCGCCGAGTGCCTTGATCGTCGGGAGGCTCTCCTTGAGTCGGTTTTCCAACCCCTCGTTCCCCTGCGCTCGCGCGCCCTCCGGAACCGACCCGCCCAGATACTTCTCGGAGAGCAAGCCCTGCGCGAGCGGCGAGTAGGGGATCAGCCCCAAACCATCCCGCAAGCAACGCGAGTTCACCCGCTTCTCCGTATCGCGCGCGAGCATGCTGTAATTGTTCTGAAGCGAAATGGCCCGGTTCAGCCCGAGCGATTCGGACAGCCGCGCGCTCTCCGCGATCATTTCCGCGTCATAGTTACTCCACCCGAAGTAGCGGATTTTACCCGCCTTCACCAACTCGTCTAACGCGCGCAGGGTCTCCTCGGCGGGCGTATCGCGGTCCTGACCGTGGATCTGGTACACGTCAATGTAGTCGGTCTGAAGACGGCGCAGACTGTCATTGCAGGCATCCATGATGTGTTTGCGTCCCGCGCCCTCGCCGTTCGGGCCGTCCCACATCCGCCAGCGGCACTTCGTCGCGACCGTGAGGGCGCGGCGGTCCTTACCCGTCATCCACCGCCCCATGACCTCCTCGGCTTTGCCGCCCGCGTACACGTTCGCGGTGTCGAAGAAATCAATCCCCTCCTCAACGGCGGCGTTCAGCACGGCGAACGTGTCGTCGTCCCCGATCCGCCCGCCGAAGTTGATCCACGCGCCCAGGCATATCTCGGAAACCTGGAGGCCGGAACGCCCCAATCGTCGGTAGTTCATCTTCCCATTAACTCCTGTAGATAACGTTGAAATAACGGAGGCGCGGGCCCGGAGTACACACGCCGTGCGCACCCTCGGCACCCATCGCTCCCAGTGCCGGTATAGGTTAGGGGGCGTCGCGTCCGATTCCTGCCCGTGCATGCCAATAAATCTAGTGGGTGCACCGCTCCACCGGTTCGGTAACTACTTCCGCGCCGCGAGGTAGCCCCAGACGTACACGTTCGGCGTCCAAGCGTCTACTGTCCACTCGTTCGTCGCCGGGTACATGTAGATGTCAAAGTAGCCCTCCGGGACGGGCCATTCGTACGCACTCGGCTTGCACCTCGGCCCGAGCGTGTACTGCATCGGCCAGAGTGCCCATGCCTGATCGGGCCAGTTCGGCCAGTCGAAGTTGCCGTACACGGTCAAACCGTCGGGCGGGGTCTGCCCGGTGTGCCGGTAGTCAATCATGAACGGGTGCTTGATGGGGTTCGCGCCGACACCGGTGGTGTACGTGATGTTGTTCGGGTTGCCGCCGCCCGCGAAGACGCAGGCTTGCACCGCCCCCGCCAGGTAGCGTTTGTCGCCCGTCGCGTAATGGGCGCGGCACAGGTCAATCGCGTCGGGGGTGGACCAGAAGCCGATGAACATCGGCTTGCCGGAGTCGGGCGTGGTCAGGCGGAACGAGTTGCCGTTCGCATAGGCGAGCGCGGAGTCGGCCTGCTTGCGCAGGCCTACGACGGCTCGCGCTTTGAGAACGGGGTCCGGGTTGCGGCTAGCCGGGAGGCGCAAATAGGCGAACGCGGCGTCGCTCTGCACCGCCGTGCCGAATTGGAACAGGCTCGCGCCGTCCGTTTTCAGCAACGTGTCTTCGCGGAAGATGTCGAGCCATTTCGCGGCTCCGGTCAAATCGTAGAGCAGGATCGCCGCATAGTTACGGGCGTCTTTCATCTCCCAGTGAATCTTATCCAGTCCGGTTCCGGTCGCCTTCCTTTTGGCGTAGTCCCGCTCCCCCCAGTCCATCGCTCGTACTGCCGACGCCTGATACGCCGCCGCGAGCTTCGGGTCATACTTGACCAGTAGCTTCGCCGCCTTCGCCGCCACCCCCGCGTAGTACCAGGACGCCCACGGATCGGGTGCCGACACGTACGAGTCCATACTCTGCTTCCAGGAAAGTTCGCCCGCGATCGGGTCGCCGTTGGTTTCGATCTGGTATGGCACGCCGCCGTCCGGCTTTTGCAGTCTGCGGAATAAACCCAACTCGAACAACGCCTCGGTCAGAACGTCCGGCACGCCGGGCTTCTTCGGGATGTTCAGGCTGATCGGCTCGAAGTAGGCGGGGAACAGGTCCAACAGTTCGAGATGCGCCATCGTCACCTTCATGTGCGTGACGCGGCGTGGGTTCCAGTCGCCGGCGTCGTGGTAGCCGCCCCACGCTTCAGGGACGATTTTGCCGGTATCGCCCTTCGCGAGTGCCTCATATGCCTCCGCCTTGTTGCCGTCTACCACGCTGTAAGAACTCTGCGTCACAGACACGTCGGGGTCTCCGGGGTAGAAATCACGGGGTTTGTGAAACTTCGTGTAGGGCATACCTAGCTCCACGCCGCTCCGCTCGTTGAGCAGGCCGCGCATCTGTGTCACGAACGCCTTGCGCCACGTGTCGCGCCCGATGACGAAGGGGTACGACGACCCGACGCCGTCAACCACGACGCGGTAAGTTCCCGGCGCGGTTAGCGCGGAAAAGTCGAGCCGATACACCGCCGTCTTCTCATAGTTCGCTTCATTGCCCTTCCACATCTTTTCGGTGGCATCTTTGGCTTTGGATAGCTCCGCTTTCCCGGAGAGGGCGGTCTTCCCAGCGGCGTCCAGTACCCGGAAGGCGGGCGGGGAGGAGTACTCGAAGCCGCCGCCGGTCCCGAGCCACACCGACAGGAACGCGTCCTTGAGCGGATCGTCCGGGCGGTACCCGATCTGGAAGGCATGCACCGCCTCCGAACGAACCGCCGACTCATCCGTTGAGAACTTGACTTCCGGCTGGTGGACGTTCATGCCGTCCGCGAAGCGCACGCTGTACTGACGGTTCGACGGGAGCGGTGCGGGTAGCTTCAGGTAAACGATGTGGTACATCGCGACCTCGCCGCTGGGTTGCGTCTGATCGTTGGGCTTCGATTTGCGCCAGACCGCGACCGGTTTGATCGCGGCACCGTCCGCACCGACGACCGTGTAGGTGGCGACGTTCTCGGTCGGCTCGTCGAGCAGGGGATCGCCCGCGAAAGACTCGTAGCGCACCAGCCCATCTTTCTTTTTGCCGATCAGCCAGCCCACCTCTTTGCCCCCGCGCACGAGAACCGTCGCGGCGTCCGCCTTCTTCGTCGTATCTCCGGGTTTGGCCATATACGGCTCATACCGCCCCGGCAGGACGTGCCCCGCCTGGATGGCGACGGCGACGATCTCCGGGGCGACGCGATAGACAGCGACCACGGACGGCGAGTCGGCGGTGCGCTTGCCGTACCTTTCCGCCAGGTCGGCACTGGCTTTCGCCGCCGCCTGTTGCTTTTCGGAGTCCTGTTTCGCCGTCTGTAACCGCGCGGCCTTCGCCTCGGCGTTCGGCTCGGCGAGGGTGATGCCCGTCACCTCAATGTCAACCGGCCCGTCGCCCCCCCAGTCGCCCGCGAGTTGCCATTGCCGGATGCGCGACAGGTCCGCGACCCCCGTGGCCGGCTTGTCATTCGGCCTGGCGAGCGTCGCCCCCCCCGAGGCATAGATTTTTACGAAGCCCGGAGTCGGCCCCGCCGGGATCGGGAAGTTGAACGTCGCGCTGTGTCGCTCCGCGTCAGGCTTGCTGACTGTGTCGTCTACTAGCGTCAATCGGAGCGTCTTGAGTGTGTTTTTAGGCCCCACTTTGACCCGCGCGACGGGACACAGTTCGGCGTAGCAGGACAGGTCGAGCTCCACATTAGATCCGCCACCGCCTTTCGGGGTCACTCCCTCCCCGCCGATGATCGCCCGTCCGCTCTCCACCTTCACCCGCTTCTCCCAGGCGAGGTAGGTGAACAGGAACGGCTTGTCGAAGGAGACAATCGCGGGCGGCTCCGCCGGGTGCGCCGCGACGAGTGACGCGGCGAATGCCGTGTCTCCCTGGCTCTCGGCGCGCCGGGCGCAGGAAACCGAAGCGAGCGTAGTGAGGGAAAGGGTGCATGCGATCGTGATTGAGACAGACGACGGGTGGCGTGATGTGGTCATTAAAACTCCGGGCAGGATTGTTTACTTTACGGCGATGGCGGATTGCGTCATTCGCACGTCGCTTATCCAGTAGGTGACATGCGGCTGGCCGACCGCGAGATGCAGAAAATGTTGCGAGTGCAAGGCGTCTTTGCTGAGCGTGATTTCTTTCCACTCTGTCGAAAGAGCGACATCTTTGGCGTAGCCGGTCTCCTCGGGCACAGCTTGAATATCCCGGAGTCCGAACTGCACGACGGTCGGCTGGGAAGACCTGAAGCGCGCTCGGATCGTGTACCGCGCCCCGGGGGTTAGTCTCAGGAACTGAATGAATTGCACCTTCCCGAAACGTACATCCCCGACGTCAATGCGCTGACAGGGCTTGCCAGCGGAGTCGGTATCTTTGTCGTAGTGAGCGGAAATATCAGCCCAGTCCGAGTTATCCAGCCAGGGGTCGGCTATTACCCCGGAGATGGTTGCTTTGGGAGGGGTGGTACTATTCCCAAAAAAGCGAGCGGGTACGAAATCGCCACTGAAGTCGCCATCCTGGAGGCTCGACGCCCCGCCGTGCAATCCGGCAAAAGACGTGCTAACGGAGCTAGTGACGACGGCTGACGGTGTCATGGATGATCGCCTCCCGCCATTATTTAAGACGGTCAGTACTGTCAGCACTGCAATAGTAACTAATAGCACACCATATCCGCCCGGTTTCAAGATGATACGCATTATGTAGGCGTCCTTCTCCCTTTGAAAGTTGTACAAATGTTCTACTTGCACGTAACACTATCTATTTGTCGGATCGGGCCGAATCTTAAATGCCTACTACACCCTGAGGGGATCATCCCATGACGACCGCGTCATATACTTCGCAGGGTAATAGGCCCGCGTCGTTTCACCGGGTGTACTGAACGTTCGGTGAAACGCGCCGTGGTAGAAGGCACCTATCAACCGATGGTACAACCGACGCGCTATCCTGTCAAGACTCGGGCGGAATTATATCGAAACAATTTTCGCGCGGGGTCAACTGCTCTCCCGGTGTCGCCTGGCGCGTCAGTATCGCCCGCACCGGTGAAGCGTCCGCGCCAGCGAGGCGCAGTGGCAAAGCGATCAGTTGGTACACGCCTACCGGCACCAGACGCAGATCAACCGACTCGAGTATGGCGATCTTCTGTCGCGCGAGAGCGTGATGGTTAGGGAGAATCGAGCTGTCAAGTGTATCCACGGACGGAAGGTCTATACCGAAAAGGCATACGCCGTTCGCGCCTAGGAATGGCGGCACGTCCTCCGCTAGCGTCGGGATCGTCTCGGGGAAGCGCGTGTGATCCCCCCACGCCCCGGTGTATATGAGCACGCGCGGCGTCGCCCGGAAGTCAACCCCATCGAAGGCGTCCTGCCCGATTATCCCGCGCCCAGCCGCGTCTACTACCGCGACGGGACCGAAGAATATCGCGGGGTCGAGCGTGTCAACGCGGGCACCATCCGGGTCGAAGTGGAACGGCGCGTCCACGTGGGTGCCGGTGTGCGTGCTCATCGTAACCGCGCCGACGTTGACCGATCCCCCCGCGCTCATGTCCCAACTCAAAACCGACTGGTAGGGCGTGTCGCCGGGCCAGACCGCGAGGCCGGGTTGCAATGGGATCGTGATGTCATAGAGGATACTCATTAGGTGACCTGATCCGTCGCCGTGTCGAGCGAAAGATAAGACCGCGTGGAAAGGATTCCCCTTAGCCGCGAGGTCGCCTCGACGCAGTCCGCGAACGATGTGTAGAGAGCGACCGGGGCGAGGCGCACTATGTCTGGCTGTCGAAAGTCCGGGATTACCCCGGCCTCGCGCAGTGCCCGGCTGATCCGCGCCGCTTCGGGATGTACCAGCGCGAGATGCCCCCCGCGCCGTTCCGGCTCGGTCGGCGTCGCGACCGTGACGCCGAACGGGCCGAGTTCCTCCTCCACCATCTCGCGTAGGAACGCGGTTCGTGCCAGCGACCCCGCGCGAATCCTGCCGATCCCCGCTTCGCCGTGTATGCGTAGCGTTCCATCTAATGGTGCCATGCTCAGAAGGTGTGGGGTGCCGATTTGCATGGCTCCGGCGTCGTTCGCCGGGGTCAGGGAGTGCGTCATCGCGAATTGCGTGTCCTTGCGCGACGAGAACCAGCCCGCGAGTCCGGGCGCCTGACCGAGATGTCGCCGATTCAGGTACAGACCGCCGACACTCCCCGGCCCCGCGTTCAGGTATTTGTAATGACACCAAAACGCGAAGTCCGCGCCCCATTCACTCAAAGCGTGGGGTACCGCGCCGATGGAGTGGGAGCAGTCCCAGCCGATGAGGACGCCGCTCGCCCGCGCCGCCCGCGTTACGCGCTCCATGTCCAGCAACTGCCCGCTTGTGTAGACGACGGATGGGAATACCGCCGCCCGCGCCCCCGGTTGCCTTAACGCCGCAATCAGATCATCCTCGTTCAGTGTCCGCCCGTCCCTGCTTGGCACGCGGATCAGGTGCGTGTCGGGATCTAACCCGTGCGTGCGCAGGTAACTTTGCAACGCGAAAATATCGGACGGGAAGTTGAGTTCGTCGGCAACGATGCGGGTGTTTCCGCCGTTACCAGCCGGAAGTAAAGTCGCGAGCAACTGGTGCAGGTTCACCGTGGTCGAGCCGGTTACGATCACCTCGCCCGGATCGGCACCGATCAGGGATGCGACTTGATCGGAGAGTGTTTCCGCGAGCGAGAACCAGGGCGGATTGGCCCGTGTCCAGCCCTCAATCCCAAGCGTCTTCCATTCATCAAGGACGCGGAGTACACATGTCTCGGCGTCGCGCGACAGAAGGCCGAGCGAGTTTCCATCCAGGTAAATCTCCCCGTCGCGCCGGTAAAATCGCTCCCGGAAAGGCGACAGCGGGTCCGCCTCGTCAAGAGCGCGCGCCCGCCCGAACCAGAACTCCTTTTGCATGCGACCAGTATAACGCATGTGGCTCAGTGAAGCGGGGCCTCTTCGTCGGTGCGGTTCTTGGGCTTACCGATCGGCACGGGCTGACCCAGCATCTCGGCGAGCGCGACCGCCAGACGTTGCGTCGCGGCGTTCGTCGCGCCCGGCTTGCCCCATAGATCGGATAGGTCGAGCGGCTGTCCGAACGTCGCCGAAATCGGGGCGGGGGTGCCGACGCAGTGAGGGAGGGGATCGCCGTATGTCCATACGACGCCCGTGTTGCGAAGCGCGACCGGCACGACGGGCACCTTTGCCCGTAGAGCCACCAGGAGCGCGCCGGGATGAAGCGGCTGGAGCGTGTTGTCGCTGTTCCCCCCGCCTTCCGGGAACAGTATTACTGCCTCGCCTGCTTTTAGTAACTCCTCGAAACGGCGTAAGGCGGCGCGGTCTGCGGTGTCGCGCTGGATCGGCAGAACGCGCCACAGACGTAGCCAGAAGCCCAGATACCGGATGTCAAACAGCTCTCGCTTTGCGACAAAGTAGGGGGTCTTGCGGGGACACGTCACGGCTATGGCGAGCGGGTCGGCGTCGCTGACGTGATTCGGGCAGAACAGAACGCCGCCGGTGACCGGCACATTCTCCGCGCCCACTACCCGAACTCGCCCGCGTCCCAAGTGGGCGAGCAAGGCGCGCACGAAGATTTTAGCGGGTGCCCATGTGAGCGTGTACAAAAATCCCTGAAACATCATGAGAGCAGAATACCTTGCCCGCGTCAGGCCGGATGGCGGCACGACCTGACGCGGACATCCGGCTATTCATCGCCGGTGAACTTGGTCGCCGCTCTCTGGGTTCGGGAGCGGATGGAGCGCGCCAGTTTAAGACCTGCCTCAATGTCGGACATCTTCGTGTTCGTTAGGCGGGGGGGCGGAGTCCGTTGCTGGCGCGGCGCGGACGAAGCGGTGGGCATGGTGTCCGGTTCATCAATAGGCACCGGGTCGTCGCGGTGCGATGGCATGACGGTGGTGGTGGGCATCATGACGACTGGCCGGGTGGCTGGCTTCGCGGCGGCGGCGAGCATGTCGTCAATCGGCGACGGCGTGGACGCCCCGTTGCGGTAGCCGTTCATGTCCGGTGCCGGCAGGGCGGGATGCGCGAACGAGCCGCCGACGGTGCCGGGCGGACCGCCCATCCCTCCGAGGCGCGTGGTCGCCGCCAGCCGCTCGAGATCCGCGAGGCGTTCCATGGCGCGTGCCAACTGGTACTGCATCTCCTGCGAGCGAGTCTCCGCGTTCGAGGCACGTTCCCCGGCGGTTTGCGCTATCTCCTGCGCTCTGGTGACCCCATGTTCGGTTTCTACAGCGCGTTGCAAGGCTTCGTTGATGTGTTCGACGGCCTCCGTCACGCGTTGCTCGGCCTGCGCGGCGCGCTGTTCGCTGGCACCGGCGGACTGCGCCGCCGATGCCGCAGCCATTGTGGTGGCGTCCGAGACGCGTTTCTTGAAATCGTCCAGGGCGACCTGTGTCCAGGATAGCTCTTTGCGTGTCTCGTCCCGCTCTCCTTTAAGCCGCTCCGACAACGACTCCAACTCCTCAAGCCGCTTAACGAGCCGCGTTACCTCGGACGACGATGAGGCGACGGCGGCTACCCCGGCGGCGATACTACCCCGTGCGGGCGCGTTAATGGTCGGGGGCATCGCTTCGGGCGGGGGGGGGAACGGGGTCGCGGGAGCTACTACGGTAGCGGCGGGCGCGACCGGACTCATTATGCGGGGGGCGGCGATGTTCGGGGCGGGCGGGGCCGCCGCTGTATCCCGCGTGTAGTCTGCGCGTAGTCCGGTTCGCCGCTTCGGGATCAGCCCGATGATGCCGACGAGGGCGAGTACCCCGCAACCACCCAGCAGTCCCAAACCCGTGTAGGTGTAGGCCGCCGTGTCGGTCACAAGTTTCGGATAGAAAGGTAGCCCATCGCCCTCGCGGCGAGCCGCCGCGTTGAGCAGGGATTGCGTCGCCAGCATCGGATTTTTAACCAGAGTCGCCTCCAGTTTTTCCGCCAGCAGCGGGGGAACGGGCCGCGCGGCGAGATCCCCCGCGCCCGACTTTCGCGCCGCCAATTTAAAGGCGGATAGCAGTGCGGGTCTCTGCTCGGTGACATATTTCTTCCGCCCCATCTCGGACAACAGCGCGGCACCGTGCGCCGCGTTTTTAACGGCCGCTGACTTAGCCCAGGCGCGCGTCACCGACGCCTCGGCGCGTGTGTTCCCGATGATGAAGTGCCAGTAACTGAACGCGGCGGCGAACAAGGCCGCGCCGACGAACCACCCGACGGGGTTGATCCCGCCGCGCCCGCCGCCGGGAAGGGCACCGAAACTGGTATTGCCCTTGCCGGACATGGAGTAAACCGCAGAGGCAACGCCTTTGCCTCCTGGCATGGAGGAAATGCCGTCGAATGACACGGCTCCGTTTTTTGTTGCTCCTGTTCCCATATATTGTTGGCTCAAACTATCTACTCCGATGGGGGCGTAAAGTTGGCATCCGCCATGTCCCCCTTCTATTTCAGCGTTTCCGGCACGGGCGCAACCGGTTCAGCCCCAGACGGGGAATGTATTTGTGTGATTATTGGCAGGTCTATCCGTTGTCTGTATCGCAAGGTTCGTGCCAGACGGGTTCTCGCTTGATGTTTTTATCTCCGCCGTTACCGCACGCATCCGCGCGGACACCACGTCGGCGCGATCACGCGCCTGTATTTGTGATTATGCCATGTTCCGCCGCGCCTTGAACGTACTCATCCGGTCCAACGGAGATTATGTATCGCCGGGGCGTAGGCGAGGTAGCCCCGCGCCGCCAAACCGTCATGCTTTTGTTTGTTCGCGCCAAATCGGTTAATTCTCCTCTTGACAGTGCTTGAGGGTGGCGGTACATTATGATCAATAGCACGAAGTGAACGAGTTCAATTAACTGCTCCGAATAGAACCGCCCCACCATGAAAAACATACCGAACGCCCCGCTCAGCCCGTCCATCGCGCACCGCTACCTGCGCCACTCGCCGCTCGCGCCGATTTATGACAAGGTTATGGAAGGCAAACGTCTGTCCTTCGCGGACGGCTTGCAACTCTGGAAATCGCGCGACCTGAACGGAATCGGTGCCCTCGCCAATATCGCTCGCGAAACTAAAAACGGGAACAACACTTACTACGTCCGGAACCAGCACATTAACTACACCAACGTTTGCAACAAAGGGTGCAAGTTCTGCTCGTTCTACGCCCAAAAAGACGGACCGGCACCGTACACGATGACCATGGACGACGTCCGCGCCAAACTCGAGCGCACGCGTCACATCCCCGTGACCGAGATCCATATGGTTGCTGGAATCCACCCGAAGCTACCCTACTCTTATTACCTGGAGCTGCTCGACACGGTGAAGGCGACGCGGCCGGACGCGCACATCAAGTCATTCACTATGGTCGAACTGCTCCAAATACAGAAGCTCGCGAAGAAGCCGATGGCCGAGGTGCTACTCGAACTCAAGGCGCACGGCCTTTGCTCGCTCCCCGGCGGCGGTGCTGAGATTCTGACAGATCGGGTGCATGACGCCATCTTCGAGCGCAAGGAGACGGCGACGGAGTGGCTGGAGACGGCGAAGACCGCGCACCGTGTCGGCCTACACACGAACGCGACGATGCTTTATGGGCATATCGAGACGCTGGAGGAACGCGTCATCCATATGATGAAGCTTAGAGAGGCGCAGGACGAGACTGGGGGGTTCCTGACCTTTATCCCGCTCGCGTTCTCGTCCAAAGGCACCAAACTTGCGCACATCCCGCCGACGACCGGCGTGCTCGACCTGAAGACGATCGCCATCGGGCGGCTGATGCTGGATAACTTTCCGCACATCAAGGCGTTCTGGATGATGATAACGCCCCCGGTCGCGCAGGCGGCGCAATGGTACGGGGCGGATGATATTGACGGCACGATCGTAGAGTACACGATCACGCACGAGATTTCCGACGAGAACACGTCGCAGAACCTGACGCAACAGCAACTCGTCCAGATGATCGTGGAGGCGGGGCGCGACCCGGTCGAGCGCGACCCATTATATAACGTGATCGAACGCGACGATTCGCGGCGGGTCATTGACGCCCCGCATCACCGCGCCGCGCTCGCCCTTCCGATGGCGGTGTAGCGGAAACATCGTACAATGAGGCTGGGGGCACTAAAAATCGTGACGGTGACATTAAATAGAGCGACCACCGATATGGTTACCGCTGAAGCCCGCAAGCGTGGGCAGGGGTTCGAGGCATTCCTGAAGCGGGTGCTGTGGCACGGCATCGAAGCCGCGCAGTCCGAGTTCGCGACCGTAACGCTGGACAACGCGGAGCACGACAATTTCTTGACGGCTGTGGAGGCGGATGACGCGCCGGGTGAGAGGTCACTCGCGGCGGCGGAAAAACACCGCTCTGGGCAACGCGACGGCAAGGCGTATAGCTTTTGAGTGATGACGGGGTGCGACATACGTTGTCGCCCGTGACGGCAAATCACCACCGAGTCGCGTTCGATCGCGGGGTTGAAGAGCGGCCTGGAGCGTGACTGTCCGCGTCCTCGACTTCGTCGCCGAATCCGTAGCCCTGCGTGACCTGCGGATGCGCGCCCTCTACGGGGGCAGATCGTCAGCGCGCGCTATCTATCAGGTTGACGAAGATGGCTTGCATATCGGGGCATATACCGAAGCGGGCACGCTCGTCGGGTGCGCTTCGCTCTTCCGAAACAGTGAACGTATATTGCAACTACGGGGAATGGGGACGGCGGATTCCGTGCGCGGCACTGGCGTGGGGCGTGACATCATCCGCTTCGCCGAGTCATTCGCGCGGATGAACGCCGTCGCCCGCCTCTGGTGCAACGCCCGCGCGGCGGCGGTCGGCTTCTACGAGCGGTGCGGCTGGGCTAAAGAGGGTGCCGAATTCGATGTTGCCGGTATCGGCGGGCACTTCGTCATGGTCAGCACGGCTGTAGGCGAGGCTACACACACCGCGAACCGCGTTCCGGAGGTATGAAAACAGGCGCGGCTGACTAACGTCCGCTGCGCCTGATCCGTCACGAGTCGGTTGCTACTGGATCGGTGCGGGCGGCACACCCAGACCACCGTTTCCTCGTGGTGGCCCACCCATTCCGCCACGGCCCCACATCATGTTCCCCCCGCTGTTGCGGAATGAGTCCATCATTGCCTGCCGGTACGAGTCGCGCTGTTCGGGCGTCATCATCTGGAACATCTGCCCCATGACGGCTGCCTGCTGGCCGACGTAGCTAGAGAACTCTTTGCCGAACGCCTCGGGTCCCATATTGAGACGCTTTTGCGCCTCGGTCTTCGCGAACGCGCCCTTCTGCTCGTCAGTGAGTTTCAACCACGCGGCGGCGTCCCCTCCCGCGACCGCTTTCACCTGCGGGTTCGAAAGCAAATAAACAGGCTTCAGGTTAAGGGCGTCAATCACGGCTTGCGCCTTGTCTGCGGGCAACATCCTACCTAGAACCTCGACCGACCCGCTGGGCGTGCCGACTACGGTACCGAAGAGGCGCGACTGCGCGACCGCGAAATCGGACAGGTCATCCCCTTTGTAGGCATGGGCGTCCGCCGCGGGCAGGTACAGTTTCGCCCAGACGGTGCCTTTGGGGAGCGACCCCGCGAGCGCGGCTAACTGAGAGTCCAGGTTCGCGGGCGTGGTGGGGTCGGCGGGCAGGGGAACGCTTACGCCTAGCAACGTGGAATCGGCGGTGACGCGCGCGTCGGGGCCCGCGCCTTCCTGTAGTCTCTTCAGCACTTCTTTCAGCGTGCGGGTCGGTGTTTTCTGTCGGGGGGCGGGCGTCGCGGTGGCATCCGGAACACGGGTGGCCGGGGCGGTGTCTTGCGCGAAAACAGTGGTGACGCCGCTCCCCAAAGCGGCGAGAGTAACGGCGGCAACTAGAATAGAGTTTCGGATCATGGCAGTGTCTTTCTGGCGGTTCTATATATACCTTCTATACACAAAAGACGCGTTTCATTGCAATATTGTCACCGCCGTGTCAGTCGTCGGCGTTCAAAATTTTCTGAATGTCGAGGACGAAGCCGCGCATCTCCGGCTCGCATGAGACGGTCGGCGGGTCGTCATACTTGACGGGCGACGCGCTGGGGCGGTACACCCAGACCTCCCGCGTCTGTGGATGGATGAGGACTCCGAGCCGAAGACCATTCTCGAGGTAATCGGCCATCTTCAGTTTTGTCTCCTCAAGGCTATCTGAGGGGGATGTGATCTCCAGGACGAAGTCTGGACAGAGCGGCAGAAACTTCTTGCGCTGCTCCTTCGGGATCAGGTCGAGGCGTGAGCGGGATACCCACGCGGCGTCCGGCGCGCGTGGCGGTATTCGGGAGTACGAAGCCCGTGGACGAATCGGCGACCTTGCCCGTGCCGTCATCATTCGCCCAGGCTTTCGTCTGAAAAAAACCTTCGCCGCTCATCGTGCCGCTCTCCCATCCGCTCGGTTCCATTATTTCGATTTCTCCGTCAGCATTCCGCTCGATGCGCCACTGACTGTTCCGGCGACAGAAGTCGAAGAACCCGTCGTCTGTCCAGCGCAGGAACGATCCCGGATAGATGCGTAATGACCCAGTACGCTCCCGCGAAAATTCTTTAGGTTGCGGCGCATTTGTGGTTGTCGCCGCGCCTAATTTCGTTGACATGGTTCGACTCCTTATCGAAATCATTATACAAGGAACTACAAGAAAATAACTCGTAAGATACTTGACTGCATTAGGCTAAAGTGGTATAACACAACGTAGGAACTTTCCGGTGTCGGTTGCGTAACTAGAACGGGAAACGTTTCGCGCAACCAGCGCAAGCAAGGACTTTTAGACATGGCAAAGACAGTCGGTATTGATTTAGGAACCACGAATTCCGTGGTCGCGGTGATCGAGAACGGTGACCCGGTCGTGATCCCGAACGCGGAAGGCGCGCGTACCACGCCTAGTATTGTTGGGTTTAATAAGCAGGGCGAGAAACTGGTCGGTGCACCGGCAAAACGGCAGGCCGTTTTGAACCCGGACCGCACCATCGTGTCTATTAAGCGGCAGATGGGCACCTCGCATCGCACCACCATTGACGGCACGCCGTACTCGCCGGAGCAGATCTCGGCGATGATTTTGCAGAAGTTGAAGGCGGACGCGGAGGCTTACCTCGGCGAGCCGGTGACGCAGGCCGTTATCACGGTTCCCGCGTACTTCAACGACGCCCAGCGCACGGCGACGACGCAGGCGGGCGAGATCGCGGGTTTGAAGGTGCTCCGCATCATCAACGAGCCGACCGCCGCCGCGCTTGCTTATGGCGTGGATAAAAAGGAGCGCGAGACTATTCTCGTGTACGACTTGGGAGGCGGGACGTTCGACGTGACGGTGCTGGAGATTGAGGACGGTCTTTTCGAGGTCAAGTCTACGTCGGGCGACACGCGCCTCGGCGGCGACGACTTCGACGCGCGTATCGTAACGTATCTTGTGGACGAGTTCAAGAAAGAGAATGGCGTTGATCTTGGCAAGGATAAGAACGCGGCACAGCGTTTGCGCGAATCGGCGGAGAAGGCCAAGATCGAACTATCAGCGGCGATGACTACGAACATCAACTTGCCGTTCATCACCGCGAACCAGGACGGTCCTCTTCATCTGGACGTCACCATGACGCGCGCCAAGTTCGACGACATCACGAAGGATCTGGTCGAGCGCACCCGCAAGTCAGTCGAGCAGGCTCTGACGGACGCGAACTTGAAAGTCGGCGATCTGGACGAGGTGATCATGGTCGGTGGCTCGACCCGCATCCCCGCGGTGCAGGATCTGGTACGCGAGATGACCGGCAAGGACCCGAACCGTTCGGTAAACCCGGATGAGGTGGTCGCGGTCGGCGCGGCGGTGCAGGCGGGTGTTCTGAATAAGGAAGTCAAGGGCATCGTGCTCCTCGACGTGACGCCGCTCTCCTTGGGCATCGAGACACTGGGCGGGGTGATGACGAAGCTCATCGAGCGCAACACGACGATCCCGACCAAGAAGAGCGAGACGTTCTCCACGGCGGCGGATGGCCAAACCGATGTGCATGTCAAGGTGTTCCAGGGCGAGCGCGAGATCGCGTCGCATAATAAGGTCCTCGGTGATTTCCAGCTATCGGGCATACCGTCGGCCCCACGCGGAGTGCCGAAAATCGAGGTGACGTTCGATATTGACGCGAACGGCATCGTCAAGGTATCAGCGAAGGATCAGGGCACCGGCAAGGAGCAGTCTATCGTGGTGACCGGTTCGAGCAACCTGTCAAAAACGGACGTCGAGCGTATGGTGCGCGAGGCCGCCGAAAATGCGGAGGCGGACCGCCAGTTTAAGGAGAAGGCGGAGACGCGCAACAAGGCGGACCAGCTGATCCTATCTACGGAGCGAACACTCAAAGATCTGGGCGATAAGGTTACGGCGGACGAGCGTACGGACATCGAAGGCAAGATCGCGGAATTGCGATCCGCCGTCGAGACCGACGACGAGAGCCGGATCGCGACCGCGACCGCGAACTTGCAGGAGGCGTCGTATTCGTTCTCGAGCCGACTGTATCAGGGCGCGGGCGCGGAGGGCGCGGGACCGGCGAACCCGGACACGACCCAGGCGTACAACGCCGCTGACTTCAACACGGCGGGAACAGGGCACAAGGCGGGCGACGACGTGATTGACGCGGAGTTCAATGAGACCAAGTGAGGGGTGAGCAGGTCGGGTGGCGCGGGATAAGTCCCGCGTCACCCGGCGGGCTCGGTTCGTGAAAGCGAAAAACGACGGGTGCTGGAGATCCATCTGCCGAAGTCGCGGGCTAATAAGCCGCGCAAGGTGTAGGTTGTGGCACACGGTTCGGACGCGGTACAGGTGCCCGCGACGAACAATGGCGAGTCTGGCGCGAGTTAGGCGGCGACGGGCGAGGGTTCGTCTTCGTAGCGGACAGCTGGCGTCTATTTGTGGGGTGTTGAAGGTGAGGGCGGGATGTAAGCCCCGGTGAACCGTCCGGGACTGATAAAGAGGGGCTTTGGCGCGACTAGCAAAGCCCCGTAAATTGTGCTACAATATGAGTGTATTAAACTAAGGTGGTTTGCGCGTTGGCGTGAACAAGAGGCGGCAACGAATGGCGGCGACGGCTCCGAAATATAAAGACTATTATCAGACGCTCGGCGTCTCGAAAACGGCGACCGAAAAAGAGATCAAGACCGCGTACCGAAAGCTTGCCCGGAAGTATCACCCGGATGTCAACCCCGGTGACAAAGGGAGTGAGGACAAGTTCAAGGAGATGCAGGAAGCTTACGACGTGCTGTCCAAGCCCGATAAGCGGAGCAAGTACGACCAGTTCGGCGACCAGTGGAAGGCTTATTCGCAGACGGGGGGCGGCTTCCCCGGCGGCGGGATGGGCGGGGCGCAGCCGGGTGGGTACCGCGTCGAGTATTCCGGCGATCCTTCTCAGTTCGGCGACATGAATGAGTTCTTCGCCTCGCTCTTCGGGGATCAGACAGGCGGGGGGCGGCGCGGCGGCGCGTCCCCCTTCGGCGCGGGGATGCGTCAGGCCCCCCAGCGCGGCGCGGACACGGAAGCGGGTTTGACGATCTCGATCGAAGAGGCGTACGCCGGGGTCACGAAGAGCCTGAACATCGCGGGGGATTCGCGATACGACGCGCAGGGCGGGGGCAACGTGAAGCGGGTCGAGGTGAAGATACCCGCGGGCGTGGCCGGGGGGCAGAAGATCCGCGTCTCCGGCCAGGGCATGGCGGGATCCGCTGGAAACGGCGACCTTTACTTAATCGTCCAGATCGCGCCCAGCGACGTGTTCGAGCGCAAAGGCGACGACCTGTATACGGACGTGTCGGTGCCGTTCTACGACGCCGCGCTAGGCGGCGAGGTGAAAGTGCCGACGCCCAAGGGTACGCGCCTGACGATGCGCCTCCCCGCCGGGGTGCAGTCCGGGCAGTCCCTTCGGCTCGGGGGTCAGGGAATGCCGCGGCTCAAATCGGGCGGCGGGTTCGGTGACCTGTACGCCCGTGTTAAGATCACGGTGCCGAAGTCGCTCTCGGAGCGCGAGAGCGAACTGATGAAGGAACTGAGAGGGTTTCGGGAAGGGGGCGCGACATGACGAACCCGTTTTCCGACGAGCCGGTCTACACCATTTCGATAGCGGCGCGTCTGGTGCGGCGCGAGAAGGGTGATGAACCGCCTTTGCATCCGCAGACACTCCGCATGTATGAGCGCGAGGGGCTGGTGCGCCCCCAGCGCGTGGGGAAAAATAGGCTGTATTCGGAGCGCGACATCGAGCGGTTGCGTCGCATACAGAACCTGACGCAACAGATGGGCGTCAACCTGGCGGGTGTGCAGATTATACTGGATTTACTGGAGCGGATGGATCTTCTGCAACGCGAGATGGACGCGGTGCGGGAGAAAGGAGAGACGGACGATGTTTGAAGATTACACGGATCGCGCCCGGAGCGCGATATACGATTCGCAGGAAGTATTGCGCCGTTATAAGCACACGCAGATGGACGCTGAGCATCTTCTCCTTTCTCTACTGGAGCAGGAGGATGGACTGGCGAGTCAGATAGTGGAGCGCGTCGGGGCGGATCGGGCGACCATCCTGCGCCGACTTGAGGAAACACTCGCCCGGACCCCGAAGGTATACTCGGCGGATCGGGGCGGCGAACAGCAGATTTATATGACCCCGCGGTTCAAGCGCATTCTCGACCTCGCGGACACCGAGGCGAAGCGGCTAAAGGACGAGTCCGTCGGGGTCGAGCATCTGCTTCTGGGGATACTCAAAGATGGGGACGCTCCTGCGGCACAGATTCTCACCCAATCGCGGATCACCGAGGAGCAGATCTACCGCGCCCTGCAACAGATTCGCGGCGACAAGAAGAACACGGACGCGGGGCCGGAGCCGAAGAGCCAACTCCTCGCTAAATACGCCCGCGATTTGACCGCGCTGGCTCGGGAGGGGAAGATTGACCCGGTGATCGGGCGCGACGAGGAGATCACCCGCGTCGTGCAGGTATTGTCGCGCCGAACGAAAAACAACCCGGTGCTGATCGGCGATCCGGGTGTCGGCAAGACCGCCATCGTGGAAGGTTTGGCGCGCAAGATCGTGGCGAATGACGTACCGGAGTCGCTTCGTGACCGCACGTTGTTGTCGCTCGACCTCGGCTCCCTGATCGCGGGCGCGAAGTTCCGCGGCGAGTTCGAGGAGCGGCTGAAGGGCGTCATGGACGAGGTAAAAAAGGCGTCCGGCAAGATCGTCTTGTTTATTGACGAGCTTCACACGGTGGTCGGGGCGGGCGCGGCGGAAGGGGCGATGGACGCGTCGAACATGATGAAGCCTGCACTGGCGCGTGGCGAATTGCAATGTATCGGCGCGACGACTCTAGACGAGTACCGTAAGAATATCGAGAAAGACGCGGCACTGGAGCGTCGGTTTCAGCCGATTCTGGTCGGGGAGCCGTCCGTGGACGATACCATCGCGATCCTGAAGGGTTTGCGGGATCGCTACGAGGCGCACCACCATGTCAAGATCACGGATGATGCCGTGGTCGCGGCGGTCAAGCTCTCGTCGCGCTACATCACGGAGCGGTTTCTGCCGGATAAGGCGATTGACCTGATTGACGAGGCGTCGTCCAAGGTGCGCATCCAGATGTCGAGCATGCCGACCAGCCTGAAGGGGACGGAGGCGCGGCTTGCCGAACTGGTTGCGCAGGGCAAGGCGGCGGCGGACGCACGCGAGTACGAGCGGGCCGCGCAGTTGCGTGACGAGGAGCGCGAGCTACGCGCGACCTTCACGCGGGAGCGGGAGAAGTGGGTCGCGGAAACGGGGCGTGATTCCGTGGTGGACGAGAACGACATTGCCGGGATTGTAGCCAAGATGACTGGGATACCGGCGGCGCGGATGCTGTCCGGCGAGGCGCGTAAACTGCTGGAACTGGAAACGCATCTGCATGAGCGGGTGATCGGGCAGGATGCGGCCATCACGGCGGTCGCGGACGCGGTGCGGCGGTCTCGGGCGGGCCTGTCCGACCCACGCCGTCCCATCGGTTCGTTCCTGTTCCTCGGCCCGACCGGCGTCGGCAAGACGGAGCTTGCGAAGGCACTCGCCGAGTTCCTGTTCGACGACGAGACGGCGATGGTGCGCGTGGACATGTCCGAGTACATGGAAAAGCATACTGTGGCCCGGCTGATAGGAGCACCGCCCGGCTACGTCGGCTACGAGGAAGGCGGGCAACTCACCGAGGCGGTGCGGCGTCGCCCGTACCGGGTGATCCTGCTCGACGAGATCGAGAAGGCGCACCCGGATGTTTGGAACGTGCTGTTGCAGGTGTTGGACGACGGGCGGCTGACTGACGGGCAGGGGCGCGTGGTCAACTTCAAGAACACGGTGATTATTATGACGTCGAACATCGGGTCGCACCTAATCGAGGCGATCCCGGCGGACGCGTCTCCGGAGGAAGCCCAGCGGCTGTACGAAAAGATGTCGGTCTCGGTTTATAGCGAACTACGCGGTCAGTTGCGGCCGGAACTACTCAACCGGATTGACGAAGTGATCGTGTTTCACGCGCTGAACCGCGCGCAGATCGGCGAGATCGTTGCCCTCGTCCTGCGCGGGACGGAAAAGGCTCTCGCGGAGCGAGAGATGACGCTCCAGGTGACAGGCCCCGCGAAAGCCGCGCTGGTCGAGTATGGTTACGACCCGCTCTTCGGGGCGCGCCCGCTCCGGCGCACGGTGCAACGCATGGTGGACAACCCGATCGCGTCGGCCATCCTGCGCGGGGAGTTCCAGAATGGGGACACCGTGATTGTGGATGTCGGGGCGAACGGAAAACTCGTCCCGCGCCTCCTCGTCCCTGGCGTGACGCGCGAGACGCAGATAGATAAGGCGTTCGCCGCGTAACTTTGGAAGCCTCCCGGATCCCGGTTCCGGGAGGTAAACACCGTGTCGCGCGTTGGCACGTTCCTTGCTATAAATAGGTTTATATCAAGGAGACCGTGCCCCTATGCGTTCGCTTTTTCACGCCAAAGAAGAATCCCGCGCCCCGTCCGTCGTTGCATATGACCCCTCCCCGTTGGCGGCCGTCGCGGAGTCTGCTCCGTTGAGCGTCGCCACGAACGCATCCGAGGCAGTTTCGACCATGGCCATGGCTAACGGGATGGTGAGCGCGAAGCGACAGCACGCTCGTCGCGGATTGACCCCGCGTGAGCGAATCGTCCGCGCCCGCCGACTCGCGTACGTGACGCTAGCGGTCTCGCTCGCGGCGGGTGGGCGGTGGTTCGTTGCTAATCAGGAGCCGACGTATCCGGCCGGGCAGGGGGTCTACCCGTCGAACGCCGTGCCGAAGTGGGGGACGCTGAAGCAACCAAACGCGGCTACGTTCTACATGGCGGCAGGCGACGCCCTCGATCTAGAGGCGGTGAACAAGGCACTGGATGCCGATTACAACACCCTAACCTTGAAGGACGCGCCCGCCTCGGTGCAGAAAGCACCGCTCGCCGTCGCGCAACCGGCGTTCGCCCTGCTCCGGCAGGGGATGAATTACCCATTTTGTCCCGAACACCAGACTAACTACTACAGTTCGAACCCTTTCAAAGGACAGGGACTCAGCCGCCCCGTCCCGAACTTCATTGTGCTCCGGGAGATGTCGCGATTACTCGCGGCGGACGCGAGCTACCGTGGCCACCAGGGCGACTACGTGGGGGCGATGGAGTCGTCGCTGGATACAGTCCGCCTCGGGGTTGATACCGGACAGGGACATATGATCATTGACGGAATGATCGGCGTCCTCATCCAGGGGATCGGCGCGAAAGAGGGGATGAAGCACGTGGCCGATTTGTCCGCCTCCGACGCGCGGGCTGGAGCGAAACGACTGGAGACGGTTCTAACAAACCAGGTCGGATTCTCCCAGATGATGACATATGAGCGTGACATGCAATACGAGATAGTCAAAGAACTGTACCACGAGCGTAGTTTCGCGGGGATGAGTGACTTTGCCTTTGGTAGCCTCACGGAACCGACCAGGAAAGTGGCCGATGAACTCGCTTATGACGGCTCGATGATGTGGTTCACCAAGCAGGGCATTGTGAACGATCTCGCGTCGCAGTTCGACATCATAATCGGCCGGGGCAAAATTCCCTATCAGTCGGCGAAGAAACTCGGCGAAGTAAAACCGTCGGCGAACCCGCTCGTACACATGATTGCTCCCGACACCACCCGCGCTTTGCGACATTTCGTAGTTAAGACGACGTGGAACCACGTCCTGCTCGGGCGGCTCGCGGTGCAGGCTTACAAGGGAGAGCACGGCGGTGCGTCCCCGGCTTCGCTTGCCGTGCTGACCGGGGGAACGAACCCCTACCTGAAGAGTGTGCCTACTGATCCGTTCTCGGTGTCTGGCTCCGATCCACTTCGCTACAACGCTCCGACGGGCGACGTTCATAGCGTAAGTGAGAATGGCACCGACGATCACGGCACCGGCGATGATGATGTCGAACTTCATGCGGAGTGATTCGCGCGGGCCGGTGGTGGTTTAGCGGGTGGTTTAGCGCGCAGGCGCGACGGGTATCTTTCATCTAATCGAGCGAACATTGCGTCGCCGCCTGTGTGCCTGTCGAATCGGAGGCAACAAACCTTCAGCCCGGCGGGAGCGACTGAATCAGGACGTCGGGAAGGGGCGGAATTTAGAATGGCAACGCAGTGGTTTTCACACCGAAAAAGGGACGAGAGAGTTTCCGGGTACGGCTTCATGGGTGTACTGCCCGCGCCCCCGCTCCGGGCCATGCCACGCCCTGCCCGACACGCCCCGACCCAGTGCCGACCCGGTTGGCTTTGCGCGGGACGAAAAACTGGTGGCATCCGTCTCGAGCGACGGCATCTGCTGGCGCGCCCCGCGTCTCACGGAGGCCGAGCGGCTCGTGGAGTTGCGACGCGGCTACTACCAACCGTGCCGGTGGCACTGGGTCAGTCCGCCGCCGCCGCGTTCGACGCCGTCACTTATGCCCTGTCGGTTCTGAGTGGGAAAGGCACGGTTCGTGTCAGCGAGGTACGCCGCGTGCGCATCGGAGCCACGGGAGCAGTGGCACTCGAGCGCACTGCTTACACACGCCGCGCGGACGGTACGGTCGGGGTTGACTTGCTGTGGGCAGTGGTAGGGGCTTCCGGTGGTACCCTACGGATGGCATGCGTGAGTGCGCGTGATGAGTCCGACTTGCGCCTACAACGTGGCCGTGTCGCCGGTTTCCTACGCCGCTGGACCGCCCCTGTTGTCACTAAAAGTTCCTTCGTTATCCCATTGGCGCGCTAAAAATAGTTCGGAAATCTGCCTCGAAAGGGGCAAAGATGAACCCCGCTTTGGCCAATAATCGTCTTGAACTTCGCCCGTGCAAACCTTTTTCGGATAGAAGAGGTGTTCAGAGGATTAGTAATGAAACAGAATCTACGCTCGATGGTGGGTTGTTCTTGTCTTGCAATAACCGGGCTTACTCTTTCCGGCACCGCCGCCCTTGCCAAGGTGCCTCTCTCCCGCCTGAGCAATGTTGCTCGCTCCGAGCGATACATCGTTTGGGTACGTGACAACGACGAACTCCCCCGGCGTTCCTTCCGACTGTCACTTCGCGGCAGGGTTATGCGTCTCGGGCGCACTATATCCGGGATGAACTGCGCGGTCGTTGAGGCGACGCCGGGGCAGGTTGCGAAGCTCGCTACCGACCCGCGCATCGTTTCGGTGACTGCGGATCGCGTGGTCCGAGCGCAGGGTAAACAGAAACTGGACGTGGATCGCGCCGCCATCGGCACCGACATCGTGAACGGTGTGTCGGGCTATGAAGGTGATCAAACGGGAGACGGCATAGGCGTCGCCGTGATCGACTCCGGCATCATGGGCACGCACCCCGACCTGGCTCAGCGAGTCGCGGCATTCAAAGATTATGTTAACGGCTATGATAACACCCCTTATGACGACTACGGACACGGCACGCATATCGCCGGACTGATCGGGGGGAGCGGGGCGAGTAGTGTCGCGAACGGCTTGAAGCGTAATTACCGGGGTGTCGCGCCTGCCGTACACTTCGTCGGTCTGAAGGTGCTCGACGCGTTCGGTGCCGGGCGCACCTCGGACGTCATCGCGGCTCTGGACTGGTGTGTCGCGCACAAGACCCAGTACAACCTTCGCGTCGTCAACCTTTCCCTGTCTACCACCGTCACGGGACCCTCGGCGGGTGACCCGATCTGCCAAGCCGCGGAGCGTGCCGTTGACGCCGGGCTGGTGGTGGTCGCTTCGGCGGGCAACTTCGGCGGCGTGTACGGCACTGTCGGCGCGCCCGGCAACGACCCCAAAGTCATCACGGTCGGCGCGAGCAACACGCGTGGCACCGCCGCGCGTAGCGACGATACGATCACCTCATTCACCGGGCGTGGCCCGACCGCGTACGACGTGCTGATCAAGCCGGACCTCGTCGCGCCGGGCAACGACATCGTTTCCCTCCGCGTCCCCGGTGCCACCTTGGATACGCTCTACCCGATCCAGACCCGCCTCTCGACCTCGCCCGACTACGCGAGACTGACCGGCACCTCAATGAGCACGGCACTCGTGAGTGGCGCGGCGGCTCTGATGATCGGTGCGAATGACAGACTGACCCCGGTCGCGGTGAAGGCGACGATGATGTTCACCGCGCAGGTTCTCTCCGGTTACGATCCGGTGACACAGGTAACGGGCTACTACGACCCGTTCGTGCAAGGGACGGGCGAATTAAACATCGCGGGCGCGGTCAGAATGGCGCAATGTATCCGTCCCGGCTGCGGCTTTACCGGTAATCTGCCGATGTGTAGTTTGATCGCGGGCGAGAATGCGCCGTGGGCGGGGGCGACCATCCCGGTTATTCTGTCGCGTCCGGGGTTGTCGTGGAGCAACTCGCTTCTTTGGGGCGGTAGAACCGGGTTGACCATTGATCAGGCGCGGGTTGTATGGGGGAGCAACGTGGTGTGGGGTGGGAACGGCACCGACATCGCGTCGCCTATATCAAGGCTGTGGGACGATAGCCTGGTCTACGGCAGTAACGTGGTGTGGGGCGGGAACGGCACCGATATCGCATCGCCGATACGAACCGCGCTCGTCTATGGAGACAACGTGGTGTGGGGTGGCAACGGCACGGATCTGCTTCCTCCTTACCGATCCTATACCACCAATGACGCTGCTCTGGTGAACGCGAATAACGTGGTGTGGGGCGGGAACGGTACTGATATCACGCCGCCGTTGCCGCGAATGGCGGGTGACTTGAGCGGGTCGTACGCGGGTGGTGACTCGCAGCTTTGGGGCGGCGGCGTGCTGGGGCTACTGGTACCCGACCCGGAGGACTAGCCCGCCCTTTCGGATGATCACGTACTCTGTCGGCTCCTTCCCTTAGTTGGGGGGAGCCGACCCTGTTTCTGGCTCGAACAATTGTTTGACGCGTGGCACTACGTTGCGTACAATGAAGGGATGTTCCCCGGCGAAGACATAACCGTGCACTGCCTCGCTTCCGGCTCCTCTGGAAACGCGGTACTGGTCGTCGCGGGTGGCTCCGCGCTTCTCGTGGATGCTGGGGTCGGGGTACGAACTATCACGCGCGAGTTGAAACTGCGCGGCATTGCCCCGGAGTCGCTGGTCGGCGTGCTACTCACCCATGAGCATATTGACCACGTCCGGGGGGCCGTGCCGTTCGCGCGGCGGTATAAAGTGCCGCTGATCGCCACGGAGGGGACGCTTCAGACGCTTCTGACCCAGGAAGGGCGCGACGCCCCGACGGTGTCGGTAGCCGCGAACGGTGAGATCGCGGTGGGAGTGTTCGGCCTTCACGCGCCGCGTACCACGCACGACGCCGCTGATCCAGTCGGCTTCCGGGTAGCCTACCGCGACTTCGCCTTATGTTACGCCACCGACACCGGGACGCTAACACCGGAACTCAAAGAAGCGTGCGTCGGCGCGTCCCTCATTATGCTGGAATCGAACCACGACATCCATAAATTGCGATTCGGGCCGTATCCCGACTCGGTGAAAGCGCGTATTCTTTCGCGCGAAGGGCATTTATCAAATAATGCGGCGTGCGACTTTCTCCTGTCGCATGTCGCGGAACGGGGGGCGGTTCGTGCCTGGCTGTCGCACCTGTCGAACGTCAACAACACGCCGCGCATGGCACTCGGCTACTGGAAGAAGCGGTACCTCGCCGCCGGATACAAGTCGTCACCCGCCGCGGTCGAAGTCGCGTTGCGCGACAAACCGTCACTCGTATACCGCGCCCGCTCCCATTCGGTTCAACTCGCGCTGTTCTAAGAGATTGCTCGCTCCATAACGCGTACGTTTTCGTTCACGCCGCCGGGGTAATGGTATGGGGAAGGGGCGCGCGCCGCAAACCCTCGTTTCTCATAAAATGCCCAGGCGCGCCGATTATGGGGATCGCATTCTAGCCAGAGCGTGCGAAAACCACGTGCTGCCGCTTCCCCCTCGATTTCTGCCAGCAGGAGGTCGGCGACGCCGGTGCCGCGCCCCGCTTCGGCGACGTAGAGGCGTTGTAGAAGTACCGGAGCTTGTCCAGTCACGCTCTCGTGCGCCGCGCGTCCCGTGTCTAGTTTGGCGTAACCGATGATCGCGCTCGTGGCGGCGTTGATCGCGAGTAGAAACACGGCGACGCCCGTGTCCGCGATTTCGGAACGTAGCCGCTCGGGGGTCAAATGCTTCTGGGCGTAGCCCTCCGCGATAGTCACCCCGATGATGTCCGCCCAGCCGTCAGCGAATGTCGTAGTTGCCACGGGGGATAACTTATCGGCATCAAGGGGCGTGGCGGGACGTAAGACGAACATCGTCGGCCTATTTCTCAGGGATGGGTCGCGATTCCTGCGTATCGGTATGACCGGGTGGGGTATGGTCACGGTGGCTGTCGCGGATAGTCCTCCGCTGTCCGCGGGTGTTGACACGCCGTCGCGCTGTTTACTGTTGGGCGACGCTTGCCCCGCCCGAGTCGCGTAGAAGGACCCTGCTAATCCGATCAGGGAGAAGCCCGCCCAGAATGCCCATTGTGGCAGAAAATGTGGCTCCGGAAGTCCGAGGGAGTCGGCGCGAATATCCATTGCGGTGGACGCTAGTTTTATGCCCGCCCAACCGACAAGGCCGTACGCCATGTGGTCGAGCGCGGGATAACGGGTGATCAAGCGGATGAGATACGACGCGGCGAGGCGGAGCAGGAAAATGCCCATAAAGCCTCCTATATACACCACCCAGATCTTTTCCGGTCTGTGGACGAGCGCGACCGCGACGAGGATGGAATCCACGGCGAAAACGAGGTCAGTAAACTCGACCTGTGCCACCGTGACCCAGAACCGGCCCCCCGAGACAGACTTTCCCTTCGCCCCCGGCTCATCAGTAGCGACGAAGTGGTGCCCCGCGAGCCATAGCAGGTAACACGCGCCGACGCCGCACAGCCACCAGACGCCCATCAGGTAGCGGGCGGAAAATATCGCGACAGCGCGTAGCGCGAACGCGCCGACCAGCCCGTAGAGCAACGCCCGCTTCTGCTCGTGCTTCGGCAGATGCTTGACCAGTATAGCGAGTACCAGCGCGTTGTCCGCCGAAAGCAACCCTTCCAAGAGTACCAGCGTCCCGATGACGAGGAAGTCACCGGGCGAAACTGTGATCGGTGGCACGATATTTATTTACCTCTAATGGATATACGGAGTGTGTAACGCCGTCGTCTCCGCGAATCGGGTTTGCATTGCTATAGTCGCCCGATGTCAACGCAACTTGGGGTCAATGGGGCCGTAATCGGGTGTCCGGTACCGCTCCCGCGTTGGGGCGAAGTCAAACCGCTCCACGCCTAGGCCCCGCAGGATCGCTTGCTCCACTGGCGAGTAATCGTTGTCCGTCCGGTCGAATCGCATTGGCTCGGTAAGTTCGATCAGGACGTTGCAGATGGCGCGCGGTCGGCGTAGTGCATTTTGCGACGTGGCATGGAGGAGGTAGGGATGGAGTAGGTAAAAATCACCCGCCTCGCCGGTCGCTTCCAGGAACTCGACGCCGGACGACGAGAGCAGTTCGCGCACGGGAAAGTCGTTCGGCATCACGCCCTCGGGATGCTCGGCGAGGAACCGCGCGACCGGACCCACGGATCCTGCCGCGATGAATGTCGCCCCACCCCGAGGCAAGACATCGGTCAGGAGGGGTATGCCTAAGAATCCCTGTTCCGGGCTGTCCAGAAAGTGCCGGAAGTGCCAACCGTCCTTGTGCCATCCCGGCGCGGCGGGGGACGGCGGGACGAACGGGCGATCCGCCCCCTGGCTTAGATTAACCGCCATCAGGTCAATCGCTGCGCGGTTACGTATACGCCCCGCGCCGCCCATGAGGGCGCATATCGCGCCCCAGGCTACTGGGGCGTAGGTTTCGATCCGCTCCTTACGCGTGGTTCGGAGGCGAACATAGTCCAACGCCCATGTGCCGGGATCGTCGAGATTGTACCCAGCCAGCGCACACTCCTCGCGCACCCAATCTATGCTCTCTCCGCGCGGGAACGCCCCGCGGACGACGGTGAAGCCCCTCGTAATGAACTCCTCGGTCTGCGATTCGCTCAGCGTCACCGGTAGCATACTAGAAACAGTACCTGTATTTGACATCTTTAGCCCCTTGACTTCTTCATTTGCTAGAGCGGGAGTCCACCGGACATGACCGCTCCCCGTACCATTTTACCTGTTACTCGCGTGTTCTGTCACATGGTGAAGCAGGGCGATCGCATCATAGGCACATCGCTCTCGTTATATTTCTCCCACAGGTCGGGATGTGGAGCGTCCGCGACACGGGACTGTACGGACGGTGAACCGTTCCGGTGGGCGCGCCGCGCGCGGGTACCCGGATCGAGCATGGGCAGGTTGGCAAATCGAGTCGTGGTACACCTACTCCGCCCTTCCCATCTGTGTTCCGCCAAATCATCACGCTCAGTGACCTGAAGGTAGAGTGAATTATTAATGCGCATAAACCTTAGGAGTTACGCGGTTCGTCAAGGAACGTGGGTTAAAACCCGTGTCTATAGGCAACTTCGTTGCCGGACGTCCTTCGGACGGACGAATACGGGAGGCGGAACCTACCAACCGCGTAACTCCTAAACCTTTTGAACAGTCCGTGAATGTCGGAAGGGATTAGAGGTCTTGGAAGCGAAAGGTTGTGGTGATGGCGCAAACGATGAAACCAACGGATATATTCGGAGTGGGCTATACGGATCGTGTTTTGACCGAGGCGGAAGCACACGCCGTGATCGCGTCTACGCTGGACCTGATCGCGCTATCCGGCAAACGTGTGCTCCTGATCATCCCGGACGCGACCCGATCCGCGCCGATCGGTCTGTTGTTCCGCTTGCTACACGAACTGTTGACCGACGCTGGCGCGGGTGTTGACGTGATGATCGCGCTCGGCACGCACCCGCCGATGTCAGAGGCGGCGATCAACCACCGCCTCGAGATCACGCCGGAGGAGCGGGGGAGCCGGTACGCGGGCGTGCGCGTTTTTAACCATGTCTGGGATGACCCGGACGCACTGACGCGAGTCGGGATTATCGGCGCGGACGAGATCGCTCTCCTGACGGAGGGCCGATTCTCGGTAAACATCCCGGTCACGATCAACCGGCATATCTTCAATTACGACCGATTGATGATCGTCGGGCCGACATTTCCGCACGAAGTGGTCGGGTTTTCGGGCGGCAACAAGTACCTGTTTCCGGGGATCGGCGGCGCGGAGTTGCTCAACTTCTTCCACTGGCTGGGCGCGGTGATCACCAGTCCCCGCGTCATCGGGCACAAGTTGACGCCGGTTCGCCGCGTGATTGACCGGGCGGCGGCCTTCGTCACGGTGCCGACAACAGCGTTCTGCCTGTGTGTCCGTGGCGACGGGGGACTCGCGGGTTTATACGCGGGCGAACCGCAAGCCGCCTGGTCGCGGGCGGCGGATCTCAGTCGTGAACTTCACATCGTCCATAAACAGAAACCGTTTCAGACCGTGCTATCGCGCGCGCCGCCTATGTACACCGACCTCTGGGTCGGCGGCAAGTGCATGTACAAACTGGAACCGGTCGTCGCCGACGGCGGCGAACTGATTATCTACGCCCCGCACATCCGCGTGGTGTCGAGCGTCCACGGCGAACGGATCGAGCGGATCGGCTACCACATCCGCGACTACTTCCTCGCGGACTGGGATCATTTCAAGGACGAGCCGTGGGGAATACTAGCGCATTCGACGCACGTACGCGGCGTCGGCACGTTCGAGAACGGTGTCGAGAAGCCGCGCATCCGGGTGACGCTCGCGACGGGCATTCCTGAAGACACATGTCGGCGCATCGGTCTGGGCTACCGCGACCCGGCCTCCATAGAAGTCGGAGACTATGTGGGCCGCGAGGATGAAGGGGTTCTGTACGTCCCGAAGGCGGGCGAAATGCTGTATCGCCTGGCCGACCCACCCGAATGGGCGGAAGGATGATGATAACGACCGGCCTGATACTGGGCAAGTTCCTGCCGCCACACTGTGGGCACGAGTACCTCGTCAACTTCGCCGCCGGATTTACGGACTCGGTCACGGTGCATGTCTGCGCGACGCCGACCGAGCCGATCCCCGGCGAACTACGCTTCCGCTGGATGCGCGAAACGTTCGCGGGCCGCGACAACATCCGGGTCGTCTACAACCCCGACCCGCTCCCGCAAACGCCCGAGGAGGACCCGGGAAACTTCTGGCGGCTGTGGCGCGAGTCCCTGCTACGTCGCGAGCCGGGCGGCAAACAACCGGACTACGTGTTCGCGTCCGAGGAGTACGGGTTTCCCCTCGCGGAAGCACTGAGCGCGGTCTACATCCCGGTGGATCACGCCCGGACGCGCTTCCCGACTTCGGGTACGGCGATCCGGGAAGATCCGCTCGCGAACTGGGAGTTTTTGCTCCCCGCGACCCGCCCCTATTTCGCCCGATGTGTCGCGATAGTCGGGCCGGAATCGTGCGGTAAGTCCACCCTGACCGCGCGGCTGGCGGCGCGGTTCGGCACGACTTTCGCGCCCGAGTACGCCCGGACCTACCTCGAAACGATCCCCGAAGCCGATCTCGAACGACTATATGCGCCGGGCGGGTTCGACGCCGAGACGATGCGCCGGTTCATCGTCGGGCAGGCGGCGAGCGTGGAAGCGATGGCGCGGCAGTGCGACCGCGTGGTTTTCTCCGACACGGAAGCCGTCGTCACGCTTCTGTATTGCCGCCTGTTTCTCGGCACCGTGCCCGCGTTCGTGACGGAGCAGGTGGCGCGGCAACGCTACGACCTGTATCTGATCCAGTCCGCGCACGAGGAGTGGGAGCGCGAGGGGCAACGTATTCAGCCGGCCCACGCCGACCGGGCGCGGTTCGAGAGCGACTGCCGCGCCCTGCTCGAAGCACACGGCTACCCGCACCGGACGCTGACCGGGAGCTGGGACGAGCGCGAGGCGCAGGCGGTTTCCGCCGTGTCGGGGCTGATCGGAGCCGCGCCGTGATGCCCACGTGCGTCACGCAGTACGGTTTGGCGGTTCGGCGGAAGGACGCGGTACGCACTTGTGTTACAATCGTGGGGCACGACGCCTTAATGATCGTACACTTCTCAGGTCATTACCTGTCGTTTTACAATGAGAGACGCCCATATCAGGCACTCGGCTACCGAACGCCAAAATTAGTATGAACACGAAACAGCATATTCTCTTGGAGTTGGGGGTTGAGAACCCGGTTCCCGTGTCGAATGCCTTGCATAACGTCGAAAGCACCCGGCCGACTACGTTCGGCGTGCTATTCAACAGAAAGCCGCTTGGTGTGACACTGACGGAATGCTGTGACTTGCTGTGGGAACTCTACCAGCAAGAGCTGATCGCGTTTTATCATTACCGTCGCGACCCCTTCCGCATCTCCTCGTCAGCACTCGAACTAGCCCGAAAGGAGCTGCTCGCGGCACTACGCGCGAGGCATGAAGTGAGGCGTGATGTGCAAACGGATCTGTCATATTACCAACTCACTCCGACAGGCGGAGCGACATGGGAGGAGTTAGCGGGAGCTGACTGGGACCGATTTCTGAGTCACGAGGAATCGGATGGAGATACATGGGACGATGTTTTCGGCGTCGGCGCGGGCATCCCCGAGTCTACTGCCCTGGAGCAACAAAACCGTTTGCAGGTGCGGATGAGATCACGCACCCGTAAAATGGTGGAGGACCGGTACAAGTTAGACGCGAGCACGCTCGGGATTGTAGTGCCGGACTCTCGCGTGGACCGCGACCTCGCCGGGTGGGAGGCTACCTATTGGAAAACACTGTCTGCCGGGTACCAGATAGGCTATTCTATCTACAGTCAGGCGGAGATGCGGACAAATTCAATGATGCGATCAGATCACACTCTTGCGGATGACCCACGTCGCAACACCCCGAAATGGTACGGAGAAGCACAGTAATGACACCCAACCCAACGGACGACTCTGTCAAAGGTCGGATCGCGGAATTACGTTCTTCAATAGACGAACTCTTCGCTACGAGCGGTCCTAGACCGACTGGTTTGTACGGTGGATTAGTGACGAGCTAGCCGACCTGGAGCGGGAGTTGGCGTCCCGACAAGGCGAGGAGTTCCCCAATCCCATAGCCTGGCCCGAAAAGGAATGGAATTGAGATGGCAACCCCCTCTTGTTGGATCACCGGGTTAAGGGGATAATGATATACAGGACGGGTAAAATTTGTTACTCGTTTCTGGTATTCAGCAAGGAGATCGCGACGGGCACACAAATAATCAGTGCAATCGACTTTGAGAAGCATCCTCTCTACTCGCGCGGTCTAAGGCAGAACAACGCCTATGAGATACGCAACTCCGTCTGGAAGAACGCGTTTTCGAGCAACCCTCAAGATGCGTCCACCTACTCCGCTCGGAAGAAGCATTACGCGTATTGCTTCAAAGATAAAATGATCGAAGTGATCGGCGAAAAACTAACGGTGTGCCGCTCCGATGTTAGTTCTTCGCCGATGTAATGCGGCAGTATTACCCGGCGATTCCGCCCGATGATCTGACACGGTAGGGGCCGAGATCGGTACGAGGATGGTCATCTCCCCAGCAAGGAACGCTGACGAGTTGATCCAAAAACAATTCTAGGCTGACTTAAGGAACCAGAATGATGCCAAACCAAACATTCGTCGTCGACACGACTCATAGCCCATCCGCCAGACTGCGCCCGGTGGCGTTGGACGCCGTCCGCCTAGCCGACGCCTTTCTCGAACCGCGCCGCGCCATTAACCGCGCGGTGACGATCCCGTCGCAGTACGCGCATCTGGAATCCACGAACCGGTTGCGCAACTTCCGCCGCGTCGTGGATAACACGCCGGACGTGCCGTTCGACGGGATATTCTTTAACGACTCGGACGTCTACAAGTGGCTCGAAGCCGCCGCGTCCGCGCTGGCGGACCCCGCCCTGTCAAACCGCGCGAATATCGAGCGGCAGGTCGAGACCGTCGCCGACCTGATCGAGCGGGCGCAGTTCCCGGACGGCTACCTCAACACCTACTTCACGTTCGAGCGGGAAGGGGAGCGGTACACCAACCTGCGAGACATGCACGAGTTGTACTGCATGGGGCATTTCGTGCAAGCCGCTGTCGCCCATTTCCGCGCCACCGGTTCAGACAGGCTATTGAACGTCGCGCGCCGGGTCGCCGACCATTTGGACCGGACATTCGGGCGGGTTATGGACGGTAAGCGCGAAGGCACCTGCGGACACGAGGAAATCGAACTCGCGCTGGTCGAGTTGTACCGGGCGACGGACGAGCCGCGCTACCTCCGTCTCGCCGCGTACTTTGTAGACGCGCGCGGGCAGAACCCGTCCGCCGCGTACCGCCTGATGGGTTCGGGGGAGCACGACCGACGCTATATGCAGGATCACATTCCGTACCGTGAACTACGCGAGGTCACCGGGCATGCGGTTCGGATGATCTACCTCGCTGTGGGCGCGACCGACATCGCGTTGGAGATGGGAGGCGCGGAATTGACGGACGCGATCCATGCGCAGTGGCGCAACATGACCGAGCGGCGTTCGTATGTTTCCGGCGGTCTCGGCTCGCGCTGGGAAGGGGAGGCGTTCGGCAAAGACTACGAGTTGCCCGCCGAGCGCGCCTACACAGAAACGTGCGCCGCCATCGCGTCCGTGATGTGGAATCACCGCCTCCTGTTAATGACGGGCGATGTAAAATACGCTGACCTTATAGAGCACACGCTCTATAACGCCGTGCTACCGGGCCTTTCGCTCTCCGGCGACGAATACTTTTACCAGAACCCGCTCGAAGACGACGGAGCGCACCGCCGCAAGAAATGGTTCGGGTGCGCGTGTTGCCCGCCGAACGTCGCCCGCCTCCTCGCGCAACTACCGGGCTACTTCTACGCGGTTGACGATAGCGGCGGTGTATACGTGAACCTTTATGCCGAAGGGACGGCGACGGTAGATCGCCCGAACGCGGAGCCGGTCCGGCTCGAGACGCGAACAGGCTACCCTTACGGCGGCGACATGTGTGTGACGCTTCAACAGGCGACCGCGCCTTTCGCGCTCCATCTCCGCGTCCCCGCGTGGGCGGTCGGCGCGACACTGATGCAGGACGGCCAGACTCGCCCCGTGTCAGCCGGAAGTTTCGCAACGGTCGCGATTCGGGGGGAGTCCGGGGAAACCGTCACGCTCCGCCTGCCGATGCCAACGCGCTACGTGGTCGCGCACCCACGCGTGACAGATGCGGCGGGGCGGGTCGCTGTGTTTCGGGGGCCGCTCCTGTACTGCGCCGAGGCGGTGGATAATCAGTCGGTGGACGTTCGCGACCTGCTAGTTAACCTCGATCCGACAGGTTTTCAGCCGGTATCTCATGACAGACTGGAAGGGGCGGTCGCCCTGGTCGGCGAGTGCCACGAATCGGCGGACTCCCGAACAGATCTTTACAGACCGTGGAGCGAAGCAGGAGCAGCTACGACCGGGAACCCGCGTCCCGTCCAAATAGTTTTGACGCCGTACTACGCCTGGGCGAACGGTGAACCGGGCGCGATGCGCGTTTGGTTGCGGAAAGACGGGTAACATGACCGGCATGAAACAACCATGGACTTCCGAGCGGGCGCGGCTCTGGTACGACGCGTTGCCGTTCCTATGCAGTGTCAACTACCTGCCGCGCACCGCCGTCAATAGCACCGAGATGTGGCAAGCCGACACATTTGATCCGGCGACGATTGCCGAGGAGTTGGAGTAAGCGTGCGATCTCGGCTTCAACGCCGTGCGCGTTTTCCTGCCGTTCCTGGTCTGGGAACACGACGAATCCGGCTTCATCGCCCGCCTCGACACGTTCCTGACGCTCGCCGATACGTACGGCATTCGCGTTCTGCCTTATTCTGTTCGACGACTGCGCGTTCGCGGGCAAGGAGCTGTACCTCGGAAAGCAAGATCCGCCCATCCCCGGCGTTCACAACAGCGGCTGGACTCCCCCGCCGGGTCACACGCTCTCGGCTGATCGGGCGGTTGGAGCGATACGCGCACGGTGTGATCGGTGCGTTCGCGTCCGACACACGCGTTCTAGCGTGGGGTCTGTATAACGAGCCGGGCAATGAAAAGCAGGCGAATCGTAGTCTGCCGCTTTTACGCGCCGCGTTCGACTGGGCACGGGATGTGAATCCCGCGCAACCGCTCACGGTCGGTGTCTGGAACCACGACCTGCCAGACCTGAACTGGGAAAGTTTCGCCCTGTCCGACATCGTGACGTTCCACGGCTACGACAGTGCTTCTCGCCTCATTTCCGACATCGCGTGGTGCCGCGCGGAGGCTCCCGGTCGCCCCGTGCTCTGTACCGAGTGGATGAGCCGGGGTTTGGGAAGCCGTTATGAGACGCACCTGCCGGTATTCGTCGCCGAGCACGTCGGCTGCTTCTCGTGGGGACTGGTACGCGGCAAAACGCAGACGTACATGCCGTGGGGCTGGAGCGTGGACAAAGGCGAGCCACCCGTCTGGTTTCACGACCTGCTCCACGAGGACGGCACGCCCTACGACGCGGGTGAGACTTCGTTCATCCACGATGCCCTGAAAAATAGTGCGCGCAAATGAATCGGACGTGAAACTTTCCGCGCCCCGTGCCGCCTCTTGTTTCTGAGAGGGGGAAATGAACTATGTGATATACAAAGAACCTCCCGCTGTAGGAGCGGATCGCGCGGGTTTTGGCGGGGGCGATGGCTATCCTCTACGGCATTATCGGGCTGAAGGCGACTCCAACTGGTTGGCTCGTTGCGGCATCGGGCGTCGCCGTCCTTCTTACGGCGGTCGTCGGATTCTGTCCGATGTGCGTGATGGTCGGACGTAGGATCACCGCGAAGAGCGGTTCGGACGCGCGGTGAGCGTGACGTCCTGCCCTGCGGATTGGGTCGCGGCGCGGCAGGGCGACCGGGGGGCGTTGGAGCGGCTTCTGACGATCTTCCGCCCCAACATCCGCCGCTACGCACAGTGGACGTGTGGCATGAGCGCGGTCGAGGACGCGGTGCAGGAGACTCTTTTAATCCTGTGCCGCTACCTTCCGACGCTCCGCTCCGCCGTGTCGCTGGACGGCTGGCTCGCGACAGTCGTCCTGCGCGAATGTCTCCGCCTCGCCCGCCGCTTCGGCTCGCCTTCGCTCACCGCGAATGCTCTCGAAGCGGTACCGAATCTGTTCGCTTCCCGCTCCGAAACCGAGTTACGACTCGACATCGCCCTGGCAATACAATCGCTCCCGGTCATCTACCGCGACGTTCTGCTGTTACGTGACTTCGAGGAGGAGACTTTGGGCCAAATTGCTCGGCGATTGACGCTACCCTTGGCGACCGCGAAAACACGCCTATATCGCGGCCGCGTTCTGGTGCGCGAGTACCTTTTAACCGACTCAGGGGGGAAGACGGATGCGAAATGATCTATTGATTCATCTTCTAAAAGGCGTGTTCGGCGTCACGCTGTTCATTGCCGCGCAACGCGCACAGAGCGAGCCGTGGCTCTCAGCCGGACTCGCTCTGTGCGCGCTGATTCTCCTACGGGGTTGCCCACTCTGCTGGACGATGCGTTTCGTGCAGCTTGTCGCCGCCTGTTTCTCCCCAAGAAAACCGTTGCATTAGCAACGCGAGAGCGACCGGATGATGCTTGCGAATCTGCCTTCATCCGCGCGACCTGACGCCGCACGTATGGTTGCACAGTCTCCGCTACCTTGTGCGTCTCTGTAGCATGTTCCTCCGTCTTGGCCGGAACCCGGTGCTGGCCGAGACGTCTTTGGATGTGATGAACGATGTTACCCGACAAATCCCGATGCTCGCCGCGCGAATACCCTGGAGCGTGTTATTCGGGGCGAATCGTTTGCGTTTCTTTGACGCCGTGCGCGAGGCCGCTCCCCCGAACAACCTGTTTCGGATGCGTTTCGGTACCCGCAATGTGATCCTCCTTTATGCCGCTGAGGCCGCGGGCGATGTGTTGCTGACGCGGGCAGGGGATTACACGAAAGGCGTCGAACTCTCAAAGTACCTGCGACCGATGCTGGGCAACGGGCTGCTTGGGAGCGAGGGCACCTTCCACAAAAAGCAACGGCAAACAATCCTACCTGTCTTTACGCCCGCCCGAATCGCGCAGTACGCTCCGGGGATCGCAAACGCCACGGGTGAGATGGTTTCCCGGTGGGACGACGGGGAGACCGTGGATTTTCACCGAGAAATGACGCGGCTGACGCTGAGGATCGTCGGCGAAACACTGTTTGGGGTGCGCGGGCTGGGCGGGAACGCGGACGAACTGGGCGGCGCGATTACGACCGCGATGGGATACTTCATCCGCGTGCTACGCTCGCCTATCCGCTCCCCGTTCGCTGGCGTTCCGTTCTGGAGGCCGGACGTGCGCCGGGCAATTGCTACTCTCAACCGCGCTGTGTACGGATTGATCGCGGAGCGGCGTCGCGCGGGGGCGACTGGGAACGATCTGCTGTCGTTGCTTCTGAACGCTCGTGACGAGGCGGGTGAACCGATGCCGGATGCTCAGGTGCGGGACGAAGTGATGACGTTCTTTCTGGCCGGACACGAGACCACCGCGAACGCCCTTGCGTGGACGTTCTACCTGCTCGCGAGGCACCCGGAGGAACACGCCCGTGTCGAATCCGAAGCGCGGGCAGTTCTGGGAGGACGTCCCGCGACGTACGCGGACATCGAGAAACTTCCGCGCACTCTCGTCGCGATCAAAGAGGCGATGCGCCTTTACCCACCCGCGTTCGCCTTCACCCGCCGCGCGCGGGTGGATACCGAACTGCTCGACTACCACGTCCCGGCTGGGTCGGCTATCATCCTGAACGTTTATCTCATGCACCGCGACGCCCATTATTTCCCCGACCCCGACGTCTTCGACCCGTCGCGCTTCTCGCCGGACGCGGAGAAAACGCGTCCGCGCTTCGCCTACCTGCCGTTCGGCGGCGGGCATCGCGTGTGTATCGGCGCGGCGTTCGCGCTGATGGAAATGCAGATCGTGGTCGCCACCGTCTTGAGCCGCGTCGGCGTGTCGGTTGATGACGGGGAGATGGCGCAGGAGGTGGAGACTTTGATCACATTGCGCCCGAAGGGGAGCATGGCCCTCCGCGTTAGGAGACATGCGTGAACCGTCTGGAGAAAGCCTCAACTCGGGCGTGACGACTTCCACATGCAGTACAATACGGCGGAGCTAACGACGGCAACACAATGGAAACAAACCCCGAACATCCCCGCCCCATTCGCCTCGTAATCGCCGAGGACGAGACAATGACCCGCGAGATGCTGGCGCGGCTCCTTTCGCTCGAAGACGATATTCAGGTCGTCGGCACGGCGGGCGATGGCGCGAAGGCGTTGTCCGTAGTACGGGCGCAGAAACCGGACGTCGTGCTGACCGACATCGGAATGCCGAACGTGAACGGCATCCAACTCACGGAGACGTTGCACCGCGAACTGCCCGAAGTGGGGGTGGTGATCCTGACCATCTACAACGACGACGAGCGGGTGTTCTCCGCGATTAAGGCGGGCGCAAAAGGGTACGTCCTGAAGGACTCGCCGCCGGAGGAGACGCTGGCCGCCGTGCGCGCCGTTGGGCGCGGCGAGGCACTGCTCCACCCCTCGCTCGTGTCGCGCGTGCTGTCCGAGTTCGGCAGGCTGAGCATCCAGCGTGCCGCCGACAACGCCGTGTTCGCGGAGTTGACGGAGCGCGAGCGCGAGGTGCTGGCGATAATCGGCAAAGGCAAGCGCAACCGGGAGATCGCGGACGTCCTGTTCATCAGCGAAAAGACGGTGAAGAACCACATCAGCAACATCTTCGCCAAACTTGAAGTCAATACGCGAGCGGAAGCGGCATTGCTTGCGGCGCGGCAAGGTTTGGTGTAGAACACCGCGCTCGTGATTGCCACGCCGCGCCGGGTTTATAAGTTGATTTCCGCTAACGGTACATGTCCTGTAGACGAATGGTTGCTAAGTCTACGCGGCGTGACGACACGGGCGCGAATCGTGCGGTAGATCAATAAAATCTAGCGCGGTAACTTCGTTGATCACAAGGAGTTTGATGGTGCCGTACCCGAAGATAGCTACGTATGCCGACGCGGCGGTGCTATTGGAAGATGGCGTGATTGTGCTAGCGTTGGGCGGCTCACGCGACCTCATTCGGGTGGACGATGCGCAACGTGCGCCATTCGGACAGTGCTTGGTCGTCAATCATCACATCCGGCTTTGGCAGAAACGCGACGAAGCAATCCGCGATACCTAGCCATTCCGCGCTTGTCTTAGCGTACTCCGCGCCACCCGAACTCCAGCAGTACAAAGTCGCGCCCTGGTCGTGCAAAGTACGCACATGCCGCACCGTCGCCGGAATCGGTATTTGCTTGCCGCCGATGTCGCGCAACAGGGTATCGTCCACATCAACGAAAACTACATTCTTCATGGCGTATCGCATGGTTACGGCACATACACGGCACGGATGTCGTCCATCCAAACCGTACCCGGTCCGTAGATTTGTGGCGAGACCGTGATCGTTTCGGTGCCTTCGGGGACGGACACATCGGCGGTCATAAGCTTCCAGTCGTGCGTGAGGGGCCTTGCGCCTGTTCCTTTGTTGCCGACGTAGAACGCCCATTTGTGCGTCGCTTCTCCCGCCGCGCTGTTGTACGACACGTCAAGGACCGCTTTGGTCACATTCTCGGCGCGAACATAAGCAGACACATGCAGTTTCCTCGCCCTGGCGTCATGCGCGAATGACTGGTTCCACGACGCGATGGGAAAATAGCGGTTCTCAGTCTTTCGCAGACAGAGGGAATGTGAGCTTTTGTAGCCAGTCTTGCCCGCCCATTCGTAGGCCACTCCATCCACTTTCGCGCCCGGCTTCCAGTCGTTCGGGACATCATTCGTGCCCACTTCGATGTCGCCGTTTTTCAGCAGGTTCTTCGCCGCACCCTGACCGCTAGCCGTCGCCGCGCACAGCGCGAGGCCGACAAAAGCACAGGCAACGGGCAGGAACCGTTTGGTCGAGAATGACGAGCGCATGAGGGAAAATTCCTTCCGATACGCAGCAATTGGCATGTTACGTACCGATTTAGAGCGTCCGCCGTCGTGGCTGTTTTATAAAACGACGCGGCTGGCGTTTCCGCATTTCGCACCGCGCCCGGTAGTACCGTACAATAGAGGCGGGAGGAACGATTATGGCGACAATGTTAGCAGCCCCGGCGACGGGGCTTCTGGAGGCGATGATCACGACCGAGGGATTGTACAAAGGGCGGCATGTTCTTTTGCCTACGGAGTTGTTGATGAGCACTGAGGAGGAGTCGCGGCTTGACATGGCGTTGGACGAAATGGTCTCGGCGGCACGGAGCATGGCAACTAGTTCCGCTGCTCTGACTGAATCGCTCGAGCGACTACACGATACGTTTGTGGAGGTAAACAGGAGGCTCGATGAGTAATGTTTTCGACCGCATCGGCGAGACGACGCGCCTTCTTCTCACCGCTTCCGAACAACAGCGTTTTCAGAAAGAGCGGGTGGATAAGTTGCAGCCCGACGTTGACCGACTCGGCGATAAAATAGCGGCGATTGGTGAGCGTGTCACGCGGATCGAAGCCGCACGAGAATCGGATCGCGCCCAGTTTTCGGCGGAACGTGCGCAGATCATCGCCGAGCGAGCCGAAGTACAGACCCAGACGACGCGCTTCCAGCTAGAAGTCGAGCTCGCCATCGCCCGAGTGCTGCCCGCCGTACAAGCCATCGAGAACAAACCCGCCCCATGATTGACCAGATCACCGAACGACTCAAAGACAGCGGCGGCTTGTCGCCGAGAACCGTGTTCGCTGCCTCTGCCGGAAACGCAGTTTCCGCATTGTCGCCTAACCGCCCGATGAACGGCTTCGCCGCCCGCCCCGACAAGTTCGAGCGCAAAGGCAAGGTGCTCAACGTCGTGATGGACGAGAGCCACCCGCCCGTCGGCGTCGTCGGGTCTCCCTCCGACACGTCCGAGATCACGATTGATATTTTAGAGGCGTCGCAAGCCGACCGGATTCGCGGCCAGATGGTCTACCTCGTCATGCGCCACGCCGACGCGATGATCTGCGTCATGGGGCAGATCTCGCGCGTCGAGACGAAGAACCGCTGGCACGAGGACATGGCGTTTCGCGGGATCATCAAGCGGCAGGGGAGTTTACCGCACCTGTCGGAACGCGCCGATGTTCGCACGGCGACGCTGACTGTGCAAGCCGCATTCTCTATTGATAAGGACGAATGGGGCGAGGAGTTTTGCGAGGAGGATATGCTCGGCACGTCTCCGAGCACGGGCGCGAAGGTGTACGCCGTGCGCGACGAGGTGCTGAACGCGCTCCTCGCGAAATACGCCCACGAACTCGTCTGCCTCGGCAATGTCTACGGCACGGGCGTCAAGATGCCGTTCACGCTCCGGCACTTCGGCAAGGGCGAGGGCGG
>JAYUUO010000034.1:0-5983 GCA_043754515.1 Armatimonadota bacterium | reverse complement strand
GGGGAGCGGGCGTACCCGGTGACCCGACGCTCCAACGACCGGACCCCCGGCTCCCATCACCCTGCGGGAATACTTGATCTCAGTCCGATTTCTCCTTAGCGATACTCGCGAAGTCGGACAGCACCGCGTCCGCGACGATCTTGCCGGAGAGCGTGACGAGTGGCAAGCCGCCGCCAGGATGCGTGCCTCCGCCGACGAAGTACAGTCCTTTGACGGTTTTTGAGCGGTTGGGCGGGCGCAGGAACGCCGACCGCCAGCCGTTCGACGAGACCCCGTACAGACTGCCGCGCCATGCCCCGTACTTCTCCTGGAACGTGCGTGGCGTCCAGATTTGTTCGCAGACGACGCGTTCGCGAAGTCCGGGCAAGCCGCACCGAGTTTCGAGCAGTGTCAGGATGCGGTCGCGGTAGGCGGCGGTCTGCTCCGGCGTCCACTCGAAGTTGCCGAGCGCGGGCGGCGACGTCATCACGAACAGCGTCGAGTAGCCGTCCGGCGCGACGTTCGGCTCGGTCACGCTCTGGCACGTCACGCCGATAACCGGGTCATCCGCCGGGACTCCGCGCCCGAAGATGGCGTCGAACTCAGCGTTCAAGTCGGCGGGCAGAAACGAGTTGAAGTGGGACAGGGTGGGAAAGTCGCGCCGCGCATCGCCCTTGACTCCGAGGAGCATCACGAACGCGGACGTAGACGGCGTGACGTTCTTTTCCTCGAATCCGTCTGGGCGCGCCCGCTCTGGAGTTATGCTCTGGTAAGCGGTCATCGGGTCCGCATTGCAAACAACGACGTTGGCGGGAATACGCCGCTCTCCCGTCGCAGAGCACACCCTGACATCATTAATGGTATTTTCAAGCTTGCCAGGCTTGGAGTTTATGTAGGCCGCGTCCTTTATGTCTTCATCCCAATCCAAGTCTGATGGTGATGTACGGCCAGCTAAACCCATATAGGCGATCCTCTTAGCGACGGTTTCGGTGAGAATCTTCACGCCGAACTTGTCCGCGAGCTTAGCCAGCGCGTCCGCGTAGGTGCGCAAGCCGCCGCGCAGGTAGAACGTCCCGTCGCCCCACTGTACCCAGGCGATTATCGCGAAGATTGCCGACGCCTTGTACGGCGACGAGCCGTTGTAGAACGCGTACAGGTCGAATATCTGCCGCAATCGCTCGTGCTTCAGGTGCCGCTTCGACAGGTCGGAGATCGTCTCCCAGGGTTTCAGTCCAATGAACTGCCCTAGCTGCTTCCACTGCTTGCCGGTGGGAATGCCGCGAATCGCAGTGCCGAAATCCTGCCGCAGGAACGGGTCCACGGTGGCGTCGTGGACGCGCTTCGCGTAGTCGAGCAACACGCGAAACCCCGCCTCGTCGCCGGGGAACAGTTCGCCGATCCGCTTCAACGCTTCCTCAGGGCTGGCGGGCGCGTCGAAATGCGTGCCGTCGGGGAAGTGGTAGCGGCAGATCGGGTCCATCCGCACGAAGTCGAGGTAATCCTCCATCCGCTCGCCGAGGTCATCAAACAGTTCGCGGATCGCCCACGGCATCGTCAGCACATGTGGACCTGTATCAAAGCGAAACCGTCCGATGCCCGCGATTTCCGGCTCCCACGTGTTCAGTTTCCCACCGATCCGCTCGTTCTGCTCCACGACCGTGACTTGCGCTCCGGCTTTCGCCAGACGTAGCGCGGCGCACATCCCGCCGACTCCCGCCCCTATGACTACTACTCGCATGGGTAGAGTATATCGCCCTCCTACTCTGGGTCCCTCTCCCACCGCCTAGCTTCCGCACGCGGGTATGCGAAACTACGGAGGAAAGTCATAATGTGCCGACAAGTCGGCGTGCAACCTAGCCGTTCATGAACACGTCTAGCGGCTCGCCATTCGGGGACACGTCAACGTCGAGAGAATGGCTACCGAGAATATCCCCGTCCTCGAAACGAACCGTTGCTGACTTGTCGTGCCGTGACATAGTGTAAATATCTACGTGGTAAGGTAGCACCTTCGCGGCTATTTCCGCCCTCTCTAGATATAGCAATTCGGTGGCACTCTCCCGGATTTCATTGTATTGGCGGATGCAGTATGTCGTCGCCGCCGCATGAATCGCTTCGTATCGCCGGGTCACGACCTTCCAAATGACTCGGGAGTCGGCCAAATAATATGTTGGGTCGAAGTCACCGCGCGAACGGTCCTCGTCGGTATCAACAGCCATGGTCACCGTTAGCCCCGAGGCGATCTCTTTGCTCCCAGTCCACTCGCCTCTCTCGAACAGCCACCACATTGTCCCCAAAACCGGGTCCTCATGTGACTGATCCGCCTGATTCCAAACAACATCCTCGTTCCAGATTGACATACTGTCTCGCCTTCCTCTCCGCTTGCCGAGCGTTGTCGTCACACTGGTTCTTGCGTCTGTAAAGCGGAATACAGAGGCGGTTCGTCCGAACGGGCAAACCGGGTATACCAGCAGTGCCATGAAATTAACAGCCCAGGCTACCATTACAATGATCGCCCTCGCATTTGTCACTGCCGGATGTTCGCAAGAGACGGTCAACAGCGCGGCGAAAGACGCCGCGCAGAACACTGCCATCGTTCAGCGCGAGAGCAACCGTGCCGAGCGCAAGTTGCGCCCCGTGATCGCCGACGCAAAAAAGCAGGTCGAGCCGGGATTGCAAAAACTCGATCTGGGCGTGCGGGCGACTGCCGCGCTGAAACTCAACCGTAACCTGCCGTCAACGATCCGGGTAGACGCGGACACGGATGGCGTCCGGCTTCGCGGCTCGGTGCGCACGGCGGACGAGAAGAAACTCGCCGAGCGTATCGTCCGTGACACGCTCCCGCCCGGCGCGGGCTTGCACAACGACTTGTCAATCGGCAACGGCGAGTGATGAGGTAGCGGTTGTGGCGACCGAGGACTCGCCTAGCACGGCACGGGCGCAGGCTTCTCCGCTCGCGATAGCGGCGTTGAAGCTACTCGCGCCTGTAAACTCGCCCGCGAAGAACAGGCCGGGCGTGCCGGTAGTGCTGTCCGGGAGCGTATCGTAGATGCCGACCGGCTGGGGGAATTGGGCGTAAGGGATTCGGTAGACCGCGAGAAGGCTGAGGCGACTGATGGCGTTCAGGGCGCGACGATCCCCGGCCCATATCCGCCGCAGATCACGCGCGGCGCGTTCAGCGAGTGTCGTGTCATCCCCGTCCGGGATGCCGAGAACATTCACGGAGAGTAGGTGCGCCCCGGCGGGCGCGTATTCCGGCGCGACGTTATCCAGTTGCGTGACGCTGTTTACGAACGCGTTCGGGTTGGCGTGGAGCATGATCTTTTTTTCGTCGTAAACCGAGGCCGGTCCCGTAAAGTACAGGCAGGTAGTGCCGACACCGCCCGACGGCATGGCTTCGCCGGTGAGACGGGCGGCTTCGGGCGCGGGCGTCGCGACGATCACGGTGTCCGCGAGGTGCGTCATGCCGCCCGCGTCCCGAACCCCCGTGACGTTCCCATACCCCCCGCGTGAAAGAGCGATGATGCTCGTCCCGAGGTGTACCCGATCCGCTGCGATTAGCTCCGCGCCGATCTGCTCGCTGATCGCGCCCATACCGGTTGCCGGGACAACGGTGTCGCCCGAAGAGAGCATTTTCCAGTCGAACCGGAACGCCTTTGAGGATGTTTGTAAACTGCGATCCAGAAAGATGCCGCCGAAGAACGGACGTATGAACCGCTCGATGTACGCGCCAGAGAAGCCGCGCCGGAGCAGATACCTTTCGGTTGTCTCGTCCTTACCCTCCATGATATTCGGGACGGGGCGGAACTTGAGTTCGGCGGAAAGCGCGGCGGTGCGCAGTTTATCCTCGGTCGAGATGACCGGGCTAAGGAGCGCGGCGGGCAACGCGGCAGGGTCGCGCAGGGGATCGGCCAGCACGTGCCGCTCCGCCGCGAACGAGATAACTGCGCCGGGGTCGAACGGGCGCAGGTTCAACGCGCCGTAGTCGAGTTGTCGCGCCGCCGCCGGGTACGCCGTGAAAAGCACCTGGAAGCCGCGATCCAGCACGAAGCCGCGCACCCGGTCGGAGCGCACTCGCCCCCCGACGCCGTCGCTCTGCTCGTAGATGGTCACGTCGCATCCCGCCCGGTGCAGAATTCGCCCCGCTGTTAGTCCCGCTACGCCCGCCCCAACAATCGCTACACGCATGGTGCCAGTATAGTCCATTCCGTCACAGAATGGGGCTACGCGCCGCCCGTAATTTCCCGTGCTATCGTCTCGGCGGCGTGAACCGGGTCGGGCGCGGCGGTTATCGCCCGCCCGATCACGAGGTAGGACGCGCCTGCCGCTACCGCCGCGCCTGGCGTTGCGACCCGCGCCTGATCATTCGTCGCCGTACCAGTCGGACGGATGCCGGGGATGACAGTTAGGAGGTCGCTCCCACATGCCGCGCGAATCGCGCCTAGTTCGAGTGGGGAGGCGACCACGCCGTCTAGCCCCGACGACTGACAGAGTTTCGCCAGATGCACGACATGATCCGCCGCCGAGCCGGGGACGCGCAGTTCGGTGTTGAGCGCGGCGTCGTCAAGGCTGGTTAGTACCGTGACGCCGATCAGGAACGGCACATGGTTGCCTTCATGTGCCGCGTCACGCGCCGCTTCCAGCATTGCTACCCCCCCGGACGCATGAATATTCACCATCCAAACGCCGCGCCGCGCCGCCGCCTGCACCGCGCCGGCCACAGTGTTCGGGATGTCGTGAAACTTCGCGTCATAGAAGATGTGCGACACCCCGGCGTCTTCGAGCCGCGCGAAGATATCGAAGCCAGCCGCGTTGACCAGTTCCAGCCCCACCTTGAATCCGCCCACTTTTCCGATGAGGGATCGCGCCATTCGGAGAGCGTCCGCGGCGTTATCGTAGTCGAGCGCGACTAGAATCCGGTCGCGCGGTGATATTTCGTTTGCCATAATGTGTTCCTTATGCACTCCGGCGTTCGTCGTCCGCTCGGGCAAGTCGCTCGCTTACCGCGTCCAGACGCTGACCGAAGGGTTTGTGTACAGCATATCGTGCGGCAAGGTTTGCGTCGGCAGGCCGTGCCACGGGGTGTTCGGCTCCGTATAGATGGGCACCAGTGGCAACCCGAACAGCGTCACCGGGTTGGTAAAGTTCTTGTGGTCGGGGTACCGCTTTTCCGCCTCAATCAGATATGTCTCGGCGGGCGCGAACCGGGCGCGTAGCCAGTCGTTGTAGTGGATCTCTCCGAAAACAATCGCGTCCGGCGGGCCGGAGGCACTCAAAAGCGGCACCGACCACTCTTCCGGGCGCGGGAAATTATGCTCGTCACGATCCGGCTCCCCGTCCGCGCCGTATCGAATGGATGCTACCAAGCGGGGGACGTTGCTCTGTAGCGACGCCTCTTGCGGGACGAGCGGGTAGGGATGCGCGAGGAAGGGGTTCAGGGGCGGCGAGTAGTACCAGGGGCCCGCCGAAAACCCGACCGTTTGGATTCCGGGGAGCGAGTGGATATACGCCGCTGCCTGATCACGCGCATCCGGCCGCGTAATCACTTGGTCGAGTGCCACCGAGAAACCGAGTGCGCTTACCCCGGCGATCACGGCGAAGGAGCGGTACGCCATTCCCACGCGGCTGGTCTTCCAGCCGTGCCACGCCCCGCCCGCGAGCAGAAACAGCGGCGGGAAGAGCGGCAATGTGTACCGGGCGAACTTCACGGCGGCAAGCCCGATAAGCAGATAGTAGGGGAACGCGAACGCGGCGAGAACGGCATCCGGGGGCCGACGCCGCGCGACGGCTACCCCGATCCCGAACAGGCAAAGTATCAGGAGCGGCACCGTCAAGCCCCAGCGTAGATTAAATACGACGTGGTAGATGAAGCCGGGAAGCGTGTCCGTGAACACCTCGCCATGCCCGGTGGCGACGTGCCGCGCCTCGAATGTCACGTCGCGGATGACGGCACCGGGGTTGAGCACGATGCCCGGACAGCCGATCAGGAAGCCCAGCGCGGTTCCGA
>JAYUUO010000033.1:0-57440 GCA_043754515.1 Armatimonadota bacterium | reverse complement strand
CGTCGCCCCACAACTTGTCCTCGCGGGAGTAGTAGATACGCACGCCGTACGCCGAGCCGTCGCCGAGCGACTCCTCAATGCGGTGCCCGAGGTACTGGACGTTGACCATGATGTCGGTGAAGCCGTGTTTTTTGAGCAGGTCAACGAGGTGACCCATCACCGGCTTTCCGACGATAGGCACGAGCGGTTTGGGGAGGGAGCGTGTGAGCGGGTCGAGGCGCGACCCGATGCCCGCGCCCAAAATCATGGCTTTCATTTAACTGTTCGATTCCTTCTCTGTAAATTATCAACGGAGGCACGCCCCATGGCTCCTGGTTTCAACGGGAGCCGCTTGCGCGGGCGGAAAGGTGGTTTCGTTACTTCAACTGGGTGCATAAGGCGTCACTTTCCCGGAAACGACAACTCGCCCGAGCGGAGGCGGAATCCCGTCTTGTCCTCAAGGTTGAGATAACACGTCCGCTTACCCGGCGCGGAAGAGACCATCTCCAGAGCCAGCGAGCACTCTCCCAGATTCACACCGCCCAACTGATCCTCGAAGAGCCACTCCGACGCGCCATATGTCGCCCGGAGCTTGTTCAAGGTTTCCAGGTCGCCGCGACTCAGGCGGCTCAATGGAACGCGCGCCGACCGGTTCGCATCCGCCGGGTGATCTTTGGACAGGAAGTCCGCGAGTTCTTTGCCCTGGCCGATCGCGTCGAGGGCGTACCACGCCGCGAAGGGCAGGAGGCCGTCGGCGAGCTTGGCGACGGGGACGCCGCGGTAGACCACCTGGCGCGTGTTAAAGAACGACTCCTTGTAGACCCTGTCGCCGGGGCGCGTCGGAATCGCCTCCAGATCTTTCACGAACGCGAACCACGATGCGCGGGGCAACACCGGCCCCATGTTCGATCCGCCGTCCGGCTTCCCGTCCCGGAAGAGCGGCATCAGCGCGGCGGTCGGCACCGGGCGGGCGCGGTCCCAGAAGGCCCAGCGGTCGGTGATCAGGAACACCCCGCCGCGCTCGGACACGTCCCACTGTTCCCGCACGGACGGCTGGCTCATCAGGTCGGCGAGCGTGCCGCTCTTCCCCGGCCCCGGCTCCAGCGGGTCGGAGGCGGGGAACAACTCCATCACGACCTCGCCGCCGCTCGCCTTCGACCATGCCTCGACCCACGCGGATAGGTAGCCGGGTTCGGGCGCGGCTCCCCCCGCTGTCGGCTTCGGCCTCTCGCGGGCGGCGGGCATGGCGAGTGCCCGGTCCGTCTCCGACCTGGCATCGCGTAGCCACCGGAGTGCCGCCCTGCCGAAGCCGGGGGCGGGCTTGTCCGTCTCCTTCCCCGCCACGAGGGCGGCGAGCAGACCGCCCGCGTTCTCATAACTATAGACCGCCGTAGACATGCCGAAGTGACCGGGGGCACCCATGATCGCTCTGCCATGCGAAGTGTCGAACGGGAATATGACCTGGCATTGTATGCGGCCGGAGTCCCGATTGAGCCGGATCATGGAGTGCATGACCACGTCATCGGGTTCGGTTCGGGTCGGCTTCTGCCGCAGGTCCTCGGTCACGCCGGCGTCTTCGAGCAGGAGGTGTTCCGTCAGTGCGGGGTCTATAGAGACGGCGGGCGTCGCGCTAACGGTGTACCCCACGCGGACGAGTTCGTCCAGCGGCAGCGTGTTCCGATCCAGCCAGAGCAGGGCCAGCCGCGCCGCCGCGTGGGGGGTGTCGAGGACGCTCCTAATCTCGGCGATCTTCTTGGCGTAGATCTTGCGCTGGTCCCGGTCGGTCGAGTGGATGTACGCGTCGTTGACTTCCATGATCTGTTTCTGCGCCCGCGCGTCCTCCGCTGGCGTCGGCATCACCTCGTTGCTGTCGCGCTTCTGTCTCTCTTGTTCCAGGATCGGCGCGAGGCGATCCTTGAGGCGGCTCGCGAGCCCGTCGCGCCAGGCCGATTCGCGGCGCGACACGGCGCGTGAGCGGCGCATCATGAACCGACGCGGGTCGTCCTTCGTCGGCTCGAACTCGACATCGAGGGCCGCCCCGAGCAGGGCGAGGGTGTCTTTCTGGTCGCGTGCTTTGAGACTGACGAAGGCCACGCAACATTTCAATGCTGGCTCGCAGGAGACAGCTTCGCCCCCTGCGGACAGTTGTTCGGCGATCCGCGTGAACATCCAGTAGCCGGTGGGGAAGGCGACGGCAAGTTCGTCCGTTTTGACCGCCTGAGACGCCGTACTGGGTAGTGGGTCGGCGATGGCAGGGGGGGCGCAGAGGACCCCGATCAGCCCGGCGACGACGAAAGGGGCGATCTTGTTTAGGGGGTTGGTTCGACCGATAGTCATGATGGCTGACCGCACACGCAGGGAATCGCTCGCATGTTCTCCGCTTTTAGTGGCTACCCCGAAGTATGGCATATCGGGCAGAGTATGGCAAGTTGTTCACGGGGACAGGCAGCCGCCCTGAACGTCGGCGTCCGGGCGGATTCGCTCCCGCCCGAACGCCGACGAACCTCACGCGCCTCTAGATGTCAGAACGTGATCGTCTTGCCCGACGAGGACGATTCGTAGATCGCGTCCAGGATCTCGGACACGACCAGTGCCTGCTCCCCGGTGACGACAGGTTGCGTGTCATTCAGGATCGCGTCAATCCAGAGTTGCGCCTCCATGAACTCAGGCCGCTCCTCTTTCGCCTCGAAGAACGCCACGCCGTTGCCGCCGGTCTGCACCTTGGTGTCGTAGAGCGTGCCGAACTTTTCGCCGTTGATGTTGAGGCCGCCCCGGAAGTCCGCGCCGCCCTCGGTGCCGTACAGCGTGCAGTTCGCCTCGCTCGGCTGTCGCTCGTTCAGTGCCCATGACGACTCCAGGAAGATGCTCGCGCCGGACTTCATTTTAATGAAGCCGAACGCCGAGTCCTCGACGGTGTAGATCTCCGGGTCCCACGGTCCCCAGGCGTTTGCGGCGTTCTTGCGGTCGGCTAGCTTGCGGTACACGGAGCCGGTGACCGACTCGACCTCGTAGTTGTCCATCAGCCACAGTGTCAGGTCCAGCGCGTGCGTCCCGATGTCAATCAGCGGCCCGCCGCCCTGCTTGTCGGCGTCCAGGAAAACGCCCCAGGTCGGGACGGCGCGGCGGCGAACGGCGTGCCCCTTGGCCATATAGATTTCGCCGAGTTCGTTGTTCACTATCATCTTTTTCAGGATCTGCGAGTCGGCGCGGAAGCGGGACTGGTAGCCGACGGAGAGTTTCTTGCCGGTGCGTTTGGACGCCTCCAGCATGGCGCGGGCGGCGGCGGCGCGTTTCGCCATCGGCTTCTCGCTCATCACATGCGCCCCGGCTTCGAGCGCGGCGATGGTGATCGGCGCGTGGGAATCGTTCGGGGTACAGACGTGGACGACATCCGGCTTCACGGCGGCGAGCAACGCCTGGTAGTCGGTATGAACCGCCGCGCCTGTTACTCCGTACTTGTGCGCGGCGGAGGTCGCCTTATGCTCTTCGATGTCGCAGAACGCGACCAGATCTAGTTTCGCGCCGAGCCGGTGCAGAGCGGGGAGGTGCTTGCCGTTGGCGATGCCGCCGCATCCGATCACGGCGACTTTCAGTTTGTCAGACATAATGGTTAAAGGAAAACCTTTCCTCGGTGTATTTAGGGTGTGAAACGAAATTGCGGGGCGCGTCGCGGAACGTTCAAGTGCGTGCCGGGCGCGTCTCGTGCGGTAGGTTCGCCTTCGGGGGGCGGCGTTCCTGCATTCGCGATTGCACGTTCCCATCCGGTTGGTCCCGCCGAGTTTATCGCCTACCGAATTGGCGCGGCACAGGCTCCCGGCGGTATAATCGCGCTTAATACACCCGTGATTCAACGATTCCTCGCCCCGGTCGTGCGCAACGACCGACTCGCCGCCCCCGGCCACCATGTTCTGACGTTCCACGCGCCCGGCCTCGCCCGCGACGCGCGTCCGGGCCACTTCATCGCCGTGTCCGCCGAAACGGGGGCGCAGATCCTGCGTCGCCCCTTCTCGGTCTACACCGCCGATCCCGAGACCGGCGACTGCTCCGTGCTGTTCTCCGTCTACGGCCCGAGTACGCGGGCGATGGCGGGGTACGGTCCCGGCGACACGCTGGACCTGATCGGGCCGCTCGGCGGCAAAGTGTTCGCGGCGGATACACGCCCCGGCGCACGCCACATCATGGTCGGTGGCGGCTACGGCGTGCCCCCGCTCGCGTTCCTGGCTCGCCAGATCCTCGCGAATGACTCCAGTGCATCCGTGGTTTTCGTGAACGGCGCGCGGACGCGGGACTTCCTGGTCGGCACCGACGGGCTGGACGATCTGGGCGCGACGCTTCTCCCCGCGACCGACGACGGGTCGCACGGGCATCACGGCCGCGTCACGGATGTGCTCGAACTGTTGCTCGGCGGCACGCACCCCGTGGTTCATAGGGGATCCGTCGCCCGACCGAACACGGATCCCGTCACGCTTTACACCTGCGGCCCGACCCCGATGATGAAGGCTGTCGCGCAGATGGCACTCGGTCACGGCGTCCCGTGTCAGGCGTCGCTGGAGGTGTTCATGCCGTGCGGCATCGGTATTTGCATGGGGTGCGCGGTGCCGACCCCCGATGGCAAGTTCGTGCGCGGTTGCGTCGAGGGACCTGTCTTCGAGGCGGGGGAGATTCAATGGAACTGACCACGCCGGATATGTCGGTGCGCATCGGTTCGCTCGTGATGCGGACGCCGGTCACGGTCGGGTCCGGCACCTTCGGGTTCGGCTCCGAAACCGCCGACCTGGTTGACCTGTCGAAACTCGGCGCGATCACGGTTAAGGCGACCACGAGCCAGCCGCGAATCGGGAATCCGCCGACCCGGATCGTGGAAACGCCGAGCGGCATTCTGAACGCCATCGGCTTGCAGAACGGCGGCATTGACAACTACCTGTCCGAGAAACTGCCGTTCCTGCGTCGGCACGACTGCCCGATCATCGTGAACGTGCCCGGCGAGTCGCCCGAGGACTTCGCGTACGTCTGCCGACGGTTGACCGACGCGGGCGGCGCGGACGCCATCGAGTTGAACATCTCATGCCCGAACGTCTCGCACGGCTTAGACTTCGCGACCGACCCCGCGCAGACCGCGCTCGTGGTCGCCGCGTGCCGCGCGGTGACGTCCCTACCTCTGATCGCCAAATTATCGCCGAACGTCACCGATATTCGCCCCATCGCGCGTGCCGCCGAGGACGCGGGCGCGGACGGCCTGTCGCTGATCAATACGCTGGTCGGCACGAGCATTGACGCCCGCAAGCGCACGTTCCGCCTCGCCAACATCACCGGCGGCTTGTCCGGCCCCGCTATAAAGCCGGTCGCGCTCTGGCAGGTATACAAAGTCGCGCAGGTCGCCCGCATCCCCCTCATCGGCATGGGCGGCATTGTAAACGCGACCGACGCGGTGGAGTTCCTGCTAGCGGGGGCGTCGGCGGTCGCCACGGGGACCATTAACTACACGAACCCCACCGCCGCGATCGAGATCGCGGACGGCATCGCGGCGTACCTGACGACGAACGGGTTCACGCGCGTCTCGGATATCGTCGGCGCGGTCCGGTCGTAGCCTGAATCGGATCGGGAATTACGCGGTTCGTCGAAGAGCCGGGACACCCCCCCCGGTCGGCCACGCGGGTCGACCGGGGGGCAACACGCGTGGCCGACTGCCAAAAAGTCGTAAGAGGCGGTGACACAGGTACTCACTTGTGATTGGCATTCGGGTAGGCGTGGAGAACTTCCCTCTCTGACTTAGCCGTCTTTAGGGTATACCAAGTCCGGCGCGGCGAATGCCCGCGCCACTTTGATATACCAAACTAGCGGGCGGCTCGCGATTTTGTCATCCGCTCGACCCAACTTACAAAGGGAACAACTCATGCCTTTCATCACCGTCGCGGACGATGTGAAACTGTTCGTGCAGGATTTCGGGCCGAAGACTGGCAAGCCCGTCGTTCTCATCCACGGCTACCCGTACAGCCACCGGACGTTCGAGTACCAGATGCTGGCACTCGCGAACGCCGGTCATCGCGCGGTCGGGATTGACCTACGCGGGTACGGCGAGTCCGACAAGCCGTGGCAGGGCAACGATTACGACACGTGGGTCGCGGATATTCGCGCGGTGCTGACCGCGCTCGACCTGCGTAACGTGACGCTCGCCGGGTTCTCGATGGGCGGCGCGATCGCGGCGCATTACGTCGGCGGGCAGACCGACGGGCGGGTCACGAAACTGGTGCTGATGGGCGCGGCGGCTCCCGCGATGGGGGCGGATCCGAAGGGGAGGGCGCAGTTCGAGACGTTCCTCGCCGAAACGCGCAAGGACCACGCGCAGTTCGTCCACGATTTCGTCAGTGCCGCGTTCCACAACAAGCCGAGCGATACCCTACACGCGTTCGTGGACTCCATAGGGCTTCAGGCGACGGTGAACTCGCTACTCGCGGGTCTGGAGCAGTTGCGCGACCGGGATGTGACCGCATCCGTCGAGGCGATTACCTTGCCGACGCTGATCTGCCACGGCGTCCACGACAAAGCCGTGCCGTTCGCGGCGGGCGAGAAGCAACACAAAATGATTGCCAGGTCGAAGTTCGTTCGCTTCGAGCACAGCGGGCACCTGATGCCCTACGAAGAGAAAGACAAGCTACTGTCGGAACTACTCGCGTTCCACGGCGCGTAACTCTACGCAAGGCGGGGGGCACCGCCGTCTCGCCGCCAATCTTTTTTCGTCTCGCCGGAGAGATAGAAAGTCAGTCTATGCCGTTTCGTACACTACCGATCGGGGATAAAGCCCCCGAAGAGATAAACGCCGTGATCGAGATCCCGCGCGGCTCGTCCAACAAGTACGAGTACGATAAGGAACTCGGCGTCTTCCGCCTGGATCGCCCTCTTTATTCGCCGCTCTTCTACCCGTTTGATTACGGCTGGATACCCGAAACACTGTCACAGGACGGGGACGCGCTCGACGTGCTGGTGATCGGCTCGCACCCGACGTTCCCCGGTTGCGTGGTGACGTGCCGCCCGCTCGGGGTGCTGATGATGACCGACGATAAAGGGCCGGACGAGAAGGTGCTCGCCCGCGTGTCGCACGACCCGCGCTACCACGGGGTGCGGCGGCTGGCGCACGTCGCCGAACACATCCTGCGCGAGATCGAGCACTTCTTCCAGGTTTACAAGACGCTGGAGGAGAAATCGGTGGAGATCGGCGAGTGGCGCGACGTCGAGGCCGCCCGCGAACTGATCATGCAGAGCCGCGTTCCGAAAGAACACGCCTGATCTCGGGCAACTGCTTGCGCACCTCCCGCCAGATGGTCAGCACCGTGCCCGCGTACCCGGCGAGCGGCGCGATCCTTTTCCACGCGGGTGGCACCAGGCCCGCGCGTTCGGCAAGGCTGACGCGGCTCTGCCGCGCCGTTCCTCGAACCCGCCTTCCGCCGTGTTGCAACGCCCGGAGCGAATTCACATTCCGTATAAGCGAGTGGTAGGATACCGGCGCGTCCGACAGCTCGATGGGCCGAAACGCTCCCGGTATTTTGGCCAGCGAATCGCGGGTATGAAGTAGATGGGGCAGGGTTGCCCTCGCCACGACGCGCCCGGTTTGAACGAGTTTAGCCCCCGAGACGATGTTGCGCCCGACGACAGCCGACAGGCGGGCGACCGCGCCGCGCCGGATGCCCCCCGCGATCCGCGCGATCACGATCACCATCCCGATCTGCCCGACCGCGAGCAGCACCACTAATACATCAAGCCAATTCCAGGACATGACGCAATTGTACCGCCTCTTGCGCTGGGGATGGTGTCTGGTGCCGTCCAGCTAGTGCGGGTGGTCGTGCCCTCTCCCCCTAACCCCCTCTGCCCTCCGAAGGGAGAGGGGGAACCTCGCTCGCTAGGGGCGGAGGCGGTTCGACGTGTCGTTACATAGATGCCCCGGAGAATCGGGACGTCTACCTCTACCGACAAGCGAGGTTCCCCCTCTCCCTTCGGAGGGCAGAGGGGGTTAGGGGGAGAGGGCACGACCACCCGCACTACCGGCGAACCGCCCCAACCCCCGACTCCCCCGCCAGCCGCTTCGCCGTCTCGTCGTCCGGCGTCACGAGTAGCACCGCCTGCGCGTACGCTCGTACCTCTTTGGCGTAGCCGCGCTTGCGCAGGGCGTCCGCGACATCGAACCGGAGCGCGTACGGCGCGTCGGGGTCGGGTTTGACCCGCGCGGAGAAGAGGAGCGCGGTGGCGGCGTCCTTATCGCGCCCGTCGGCGAGATAAAGCGACGCTAGCCCCTGATACAGTAGGTGACGCGTCAATCCGCTGCTTTTCGCCGCCCCTTGCGCGGCGTCGGCTTTGATGCCCGCTTCGTAGGCAGCGCGTGCCTGCGACGTGTCGCGGACGCGCTGGTAGGCGCGTGCCGTTTTGTAGGCCGCGAGCGGTGCGGGGCCGAGCGCGCCCATGCGGCGATACGCGGCGGCGGCATTTGCCGCGTCGTCTTTCAGCGCGTACAGGTCGCCCGTCGCCTCCCAGACGGCGGCGTCCCCTTTGTTATCTTTGGCCAGCGTTTCGACCAGGTTTGTCACGCGGGCGAGGAGCGAACGGCGCGCCGGGGTGGACAGGAACGCGGCGCGGGCGAGAACGAGACGGAGCATGTAAACCGGATGAAAGCGCGGGTCGGCGGGTCCTTCGTTGTGGCCGCCGCGTCATCGTAAGTGGCGAGTAGCGCGGTGAACGTGTTCTCGTCGCGCAGGGCGGGCGCGAAGGTCTCGGGCAGATCCGCGTCCGGGTGCGCCTCGACCAGGATCAGCAGTTGGGAGCGGGCGCGGGACACATCACCGGTAGGAGAGACGATTTCGCGCGCGAGGCGGGCCGCGTCACGCGCGGCATCGGTCGGCGCGGGTTGAGCGGTCATGCCCGTCGCGTTCGTGCGTGAGACAGCACTGAACAGTGCAACCCCGATAGCGCCGAAGAGGGACACGCGGATCAGGGGGGCGCGGAACGGACGAGTGGCGCGGGACAGGTGACGATTGAACATAACGGTTTGATTCGCGGGTGTCCGCGAATGTTCCGCGCGGGCGGGTGGTGCTGGCGTCGGCGGCGGGAGTCCGACGAGGCGAACCTGCCGCGGTGGGAGCCTGAACGAGCGTGGCCTCCCACCACCGACTCCGTCTACACCACCCGCCCGTCAAGCCGCCAGCGGCGCGTCCCCCCCTCCCCCGGCGCGATGGCGGCGCGCCTCGCCGGGAACACGTACCGCCAGAGCGGCGCGTCCCCGTTGTCGAGCTGGATGATGGCGAGCGCCACCTGCGGCAACTGCGCCTCGTGCATGTAAACGAGGTAGCGCGGCTCCCAGCGCGGGCGGAACTTCGACTTGTAGCGTTGCAAGCCGCCGAACGAGTAGAACTGCTCGAAGTGCGCCCGCAGAAACGCCACGGCGCGATGGATGGCGGGATCGTCGGGCGCGTCCCCCACCCCGAACAGCGGCGACAGGCCCAGGTTGAACGCAGCGAACCCGCGCCCCTTCGCCCACTCGAAGAGCGTGACATACAGCAGATCCATCACCCCGTTCGGCGCGTCCACGCGGCGGCGCGTCAGGTCAATCGTACACTCGCTGATCTGGTATTCAGGGATAATGTTCGCGAACGCCAGCACGTACCCGGTGACGTCGCGCGCCAGCGCGATCGGCCCGTCCTGTAGATACTCCTCGTCATGCCATCCGAGCGAGAACCGCTTCTCCGCGCCCTTCTGCTCCAGTAGCCACTCGTCGCTGATCGCACGGAACTGGCGCATCAGTTCGGGCGAATGCGGGGGATATGAGACGGTGCCCGTAACGCCCTCGCGCTCCAGCCGGGTGACCGCGTTCCGTAGCGTTTTGGCTGGCTTGCCCTGGAGCGTGAACATCGCGAGGTCAACCACGGCCTCGCTCCCGATGGGCAGGGCGCGGAAGCCTCTTTCGGCGTACGTGGGGAGCAGCTCGGGCAGGGTTTGAAAGAACGCGGGAGTCCAGTCGTTGCTCTCGCACCGCTCCTGGAACGCCGCGATCGCGACGGCGGCGTCCTCGGGCGGTCCCACCGGGTCACCGAGCGCGATACAGAACCGGCCCGACACGCCGAACGCGACCACGGAGCCGCCCGGGGTGAACAGGTACGATTTGTCGTCGAACAGGTCGAAGCGGGCGAGCGACGACCGGCCGTGTTTCTCGATGGTCGCCTTCGCCCGCGCGCGGTCCTCCTGCGTCATCGCCGAGCGGTGTAGCACGGGTCGCAGGAGCGAGAACAGACCGAATCCGAGTGTCACCGCGCCGACGGTATAGATAGAATCCGCGAACCAGCGTCCGAACGACGTCGCGGGCTGGGGTGGCGGATCAGCGAAGCGCGTGTACATCGCGATCGTCTGCTGGAGTGCTTCGAGCAGTCCGAAGTCCTGCTTGAAGTGCCGGTCGAGCAGGTAGAAGCCGGTGACGCCGTAGAGGAGTGTGAACAGGAACGCGATCCCAGTCACAACCAGGCCCTGCCAGAGCGCGGGACGGTCGGAGCGGGCGACGAACATCCGGCGCAGGGCGAGCAGAGTCGCCGCGAGTACCAGCGCGCCCGTCGCCTCCTCCCAGTCGAGACCTTTGATCAAATGGCTGACGGCGGTGACGACGCACAGCCCCATCGTGATAATCCACGCCACCTTCTTGCGACGCCACAGCCCGATCGCCACCACGAGCAGGGCGAACCCGGCGAGCGCGGACGCCAGATGCGCCCCGCGCACCACTTCGAGCGGTAGAAAGGCGCGGAGCACCACGAACCGGGCGTGCAGTGCCGGTAGCACGGCGGAGAGCAGGTTGACCACGCCCATCAGCGCGGTCAACAGGGCGACCGCGCGGACGGCAATGATCCTCGGCGGTGTGCGGCGGCTCATCGGTTCAGGCTTCCCGCGCGCCCGGTTCAACCCCCACGGCGGGGGCGGGGGGCACGGCGGCGGCTAGTCGCGGCAGGCAAATGCCGCCAATCAGGACGGGCAGGTACAGCGTTATTCCGCGGAACGCGATCGCGGCGGCAACCGCCTCGTGCTTCTGCGCGACACCGACCGTTACCAGTGTCAGCGCGATCGCACCCTCGACGAACCCCACGCCATCCGGGGTGGGTGAAACGATCCAGTACAGAAGGCAGACCGAGAACGCGATCAGGCTGACGCCCGGCCCGGCGTTTATCCCGAAGGCGAGAAGCACGACATGGAGCGACGCCCAGTCCAGCAGATGCGCCGTGATCGCCACCGCCGTCGGCACTAGCAGACGGGCAGGATTCGCCAGCGCGAGTTCCGCGCTCTGGGCAAAGTTCTTCGCGTGCATATCGGTCCAGTCGTTGTCGCCCCCGACCGCGAGCGGCTCGGGGCGTTTGAGGAGGCGGAACGCGCCGTTTACCAGGCCGCGAATGGCATTCAGCACCACGTAGAGAGCCTTCGGTCGCCACCGGGCGAGGAACAGAGGCCCGCTCCAAACTATTGTGATGACGGTCAGTATCGCGAGCGCGATGCAGTGCCCGAGCAAGATTTTTGACTGCCACGGGTGCACCGCGAGGCGCGTCGCCATTGTCGCGATGCCGAACGCGATAAAAACGCAGAGCGTGCCGAAGTCGGTCAGGCGCAGGACGAGTAGCCCGGCGGCGGCTTTCGCGGGGGACTGGCCGCGCCGGATCGCCTCGTCTAAAAAAACGGCGGGCGCGGCGGCGGGCGCGGCGATGTTCACGAACAGCGAGCCGAGCCAGACCGGTAGCAGATCCCGCACCCGGCTATGCAGACCCACCACGCGGTAAGAGGCTTTGTAGTTGGCGGCGAACGTGAACCAGTATAACGCCTGGATACCCATGGCGAGCGCGATCAGGCGCGGGTCCCCGGCCTGGAGTTTATGCCATACCTCAATCACTTCGTGTTTGCGTATGTAGGCAATGATGAGGAAGACGACGAGCAGTGCCCCGAACAGCAGGGTGCGTTTGCCGCCCGAGTGCCCCTTCGCTTCTGTCGGCGGCGTCTGGTTCACGCCGTCCCCGGCGGTCGTTTCTTGATTCGTCATGCGGTGCGGTTCTGCAATCGTTCTTCCTGTTAATTGACCCGCTTTGCTACGGTGGCAGGGGGTTATTTCGTTCCACCTAAATGGCGCGCCCAGGCCAGGATGCCGGATTTAAGGTGGCTACTCCAGAAACCCCATTGGTGCCCGCCGCGCTCGTCGTCAAGCACGACCGGGATGTTCAGCGACCGGCAGAGCCGGGCGAATGCCTCGTTTTGGGCCACCAGGTCGGTATCGTCGTCCTGCCCGACCGCGATATAAAAGAACAATTTAGATCGCGCGTCAGGGGCGAGTTTGTGGATGGAGCGTAGCGGGGAGTTCGCGATACGCACTCTGGGGTCGCTACCGAACACCGCCTCCGCATCGCCCCAGTCGTCGCTCACGTCAAAGTCGCCGGACAGCACAAGGGCGCCGCGGAACGTGTCCGGGTGACGCGTCATGAGGTTCGCCGCGCCGTAGCCCCCCGCGGACAGCCCGCCTATGGCCCAGAATGCCGGGTTGGTGGGGACCCGGTAGTTCTGCCGGAGCCACGCGATGAGATCGCGCGAGACCGCGGTCTCCATGTTACTCTTGCCGCTTACCGCGTCCGCCCACTCGGAGCCGTATTTGGTGAACGGCCCGTGCCCGTCGGGGAAGACGGCGATGAACGGCGGCACCTTCCCACTTTTGATCAGGGCGTCTATATTTTTATGTGCCGACCCGCGATACAGCCATTCCACCGGGTCGCCGGGCGTGCCGTGGAGCAGGATCAGCACCGGGTAGGCGCGCGACCCGACGCCGGTGTATCCAGGCGGGGTGTAGACATAGACGCGGCGCGTCTGGTTCTTGCCGAGCGCGGGTGCCGCGAAGAACTGCTTCTCGATCTTGCCGTTCAGGCGATTCCCGAGTGCTTGGGACTCCTCGAACTGTGTGATCAGGTCGCTCGCGGCCGCCGGTTTGAGCCACGCGGCGGACGCCAGCGCGATCAGGCTCAAGGCCGCCGCGAGTCGTTGTCGTTGTTTTGCCATATTGATCCCCGAACCACCCGCTCCTGGGCATGGTTCCCCAGCACTATGTTACCAACCGTCGGGCGGCACCGCCCGCCCGAGGGCGTGCGTGGGACCGGCCCGGCGACGCCGAGCCTTTCTCCCCCTAATTTCCCGGTTTCAAACATGGACGCAGGAAAATAGAAGGAACTTTCATGCTTTCGGATCAACCTAATAGGCGAAGATATGGCAGAGCGGCGGGCACCCCGGTACCGGGCTTGGGGGCGGCGACACGGGCTATAAGCAGTCCGGAACAATCAGGGCTAAATCCTGCCGCCCTACTTACCGATATTTAAGAAAGATGCGCCATAGATGAGACGACCGGGTTCCGACCGGGCCGCGAAAGTCGTTCTCGAACAGACGCGAAAGGATTTGATGTACGGATGGCTAAACTCTCCCGCTCCGCGTTTCTCTACTCCCTGGGGGCGACCAGCGCGTTGCTCCTCGCCGGTTGCGGTTCCGGCACGACGAAGAACACGTCTTACGGCGGCGCGTACCGCTCCGCCTACACCATCGCACAGACAGGTGAAACAGGTCTCTTTAACTTCACCGTGGACACCAAAGGGAACATAACCGGCTCGCTCGACAACCAGGGCGGGAAAGTCCGCGAGGTGAGCGGTACCCTGAAAAGTGACGGCAGTTTCACCGCGGACACCTTTGATCGCGGCGCGAACGTGCGTGGCCAACTCAGTGGTATCATGTCCGGCGGTGCCAGCGTACTGGCACCCGGAGCACTCCCAACTGCCACGCCGATCACCGGCGGTAACTTCTCTCTGAGCGAGGGGACAACGCGATCATCCGGTAGCTTCCTGGTCGGTGGCACGCCCCCGGCATCTGGCACGAGTGGCTTCCAGGGGTTCTATAACGGCGTGTACAACATCCCGGAGCTGAACCAGAACGGGACTACCTCGTTCAGCGTGGATGCGGCGGGTAACATGACGGGGTCTCTCACCCGCGCCGACGAGACCGGGCTGTTGACAGGGTTGGTGGCGGGTACTGGAAGTTTCACCGCCTCGATCAAGTTCCGGACCGAGACAACTCAGTTCCAGGGGACACTGATCAAGACGACGGATAACAGCACGCTGGGAAACTTCACGGAGACTATCGGCGGCCGCGCCGTAGCCGGCTCGTTCGGGCCGACCACGGTCAAAACCGGGGACAGCGTCTACAAGGGTTCCTACCGGGGCACGTATAGCCTGCCGGAGCAGAACGAGACGGGGAACGTCTCGTTCACGGTTGATCCGTCCGGCGCGCTGACCGGGTTCTTCAGCCAGAACAACAATTCGCCCGTCGGGTTGTTTACCGGTGCTTTCCAGAACACGGGGCGTTTCACGGGTACCGTGACGTACGACGCGGCGAGTGGACTAACGCCCCGTCCGATCACGGGGCGTCTCGGCACGAGTACAGTCAGTGGCAAGTTGTCGGGTGATTTCGTATTCACCATCAACGGTGCGAACCTACCGGGCAACTTCGAAGTGTCTGTCGGAGCGTCCGAGCCGGACAGCATTTTCAGGGGGTCTTTCTCCAGCACTTCCGACGTGGGGCCGACCTTCCGGGTCACCGTCGGTGGGGACACGCTTCCCGTAGACACGATCAGCCGGTATGGGCAGATCAGTTTTACCGTGGATAAGCAAGGCGAACTACTCGGTTCCATCCAGAGTGCCGTCCTTGCCATCGACAAGGATGGGAACGTGGTAGCTACGTCGAGGGGCAAGGCGATGGTGATGCGTGCGCGGCTGTCTAACGACGGGCGGATGAGCGGGACGATCAGCGAGTTCGTGTTCGACGGCAAATTATCCAAGCAGGTGGTTCCTATCGAGAGAACCGCATCCGTCACGACGACGCCTACGCCCGGCCCCTCTCCGTCGCCGGGAGCTTCGCCGACCCCGTCCCCGTCCCCGTCCACGACTCCGGGTGAAGTGCGAACTAGTCCAGGGGTCGCGGGCAACATGGAGATCGCCATCAACGGTGCCAAGTACATCGCGACATTCTTCGCGGCGGGTGGGTTTACGGGCGGAACAGCGTAGCAGTCCATGCACAGTCGGACGCGCCCGAAGCAATCCTGCTCCGGGCGCGTCTTTTTGTCCAGGCCACCCTGCCCGCGCCGCGCTTCATCGGGGAGGATTCCTGCACCCGCGCGGCGAACCGGCAACTTACATGAACCCTCTCGACCTGCTCCGCCACACCCGCGAGTTCCTCGCCACGTTTATCACGCAGTACCACTCGCTCGTCTACGTCCTGCTCTTCGCCATTATCTTCACCGAGACCGGTCTGGTTGTGTTGCCGTTCCTGCCCGGCGACTCGCTCCTGTTCGCGGTCGGCGCGCTTTCCGCCGATCCGGGTAACGGCTTAAACCCGCTCCTGCTCGCGGTGCTCCTGTTCACGGCGGCTTTATGCGGGGATGTGGTCAACTACACCATCGGCAAGTTTTTCGGCGAGCGGCTATTCAACGGCAAGTCGAAACTGTTCAAGCGGGAGTACCTGGCAAAGACGGAAGGGTTCTTCGCGCAGTACGGCGGTCAGGCGATCATCCGGGCGCGGTTCGTGCCGATCGTGCGCACCTTCGCGCCGTTCACGGCGGGCATGGGCAAGATGACGTTCGCGCATTTCATCGGGTATAGCGTCGCGGGCGCGTTGCTCTGGGTCGGCGTCTGCCTGGGGGCGGGCTACTTCTTCGGTAACTTCGACATCGTGAAAAAGCACTTCGAGCTGTTCGCGCTCGGCATCGTGGTCGTGTCGGTGATCCCGGTCGTGCTGGAGGTCGTCAAGCACCGGAGGGAAGGGGCGAAGCGGGACGCAGTGGAAACGCCTGCCGGGTGACGTCGGTCAGGTTTCTAAACCGGAAGCGATAGCGCGGGTGTGGCGGCGAGTTGGATAGATTCGACGATGGCGTCGCGCGAGACGTAGCCGTTATAGCCGTCCGCGATCGCGTCGAGTGTTTCCTTATCAGCGAGCCTGTCTAGCACCCCTGCAACTTCGACGCGGGTGTACTTGAACGTGGGCCGCCCCCGGCAGACGCCGACCGCGCGGACGACATGCTCGCCGAGCGGCACATACTCATACGGTTCTCCGCCTACTGTTTCGGTCATTGACATCTCGCTCATACCCGTTTACCTCTATGTCACTGTAGCACGGCGTGGCACCCGCGCCCGCCACTTGCGATAAACTCTCCCCATGGATCTTTTCGACGATGTGCCGATAGAAGGGGTACCGATAGAAGCAGTGCCCGCACAGCGCGGTGCGCCCGCCATGGGGCCGTCCGCAACTAAGACACCCGCCTCCGCGCCGCTCGCCGCGCGGATGCGCCCGCGCACGCTGGACGAAGTGACCGGGCAGTCGCACCTGCTCGCGCCGGGCAAGCCGCTCCGCCGCGCCATTGAGCAGGACGATCTGCGCTCCGCTATCTTCTTCGGGCCACCCGGTTGCGGTAAATCCACCGTGGCGGGCGTGATCGCGGGCGTGACGAAGGCGCACTTCGAGAGTTTTTCGGCGGTCACGGGCGGCGTCGCGGACGTCCGAAAGATTATTGAGGCGGCGAAAGAACGGCGGCGGGGCATCGGCAAACGCACCCTGCTCTTCGTGGACGAGATCCACCGGTTCAACAAGGCGCAACAGGACGCGTTCCTGCCGCACGTCGAGGATGGCACGGTTATCCTGATCGGGGCGACCACCGAGAACCCTTACTTCGCGATCATCGCGCCGCTCCTATCCCGCGCCCGCGTCTACCCGTTCCAGCCGCTCACGGACGAAGAGATCGGCGCGCTACTGGCCCGCGCGATGGCGGACTCGGAGCGCGGGCTGGGCGGGCGCGGCCTGACACTCGCCGTTGGCGCGACAGAGTACCTGATCGGGGTTTCCAACGGTGACGCGCGGGGAACGCTGAACGCGCTGGAGCTAGCCGCCGACCTCGTAGGAGTGGGCACCATCACCCTCGCCGTCGCCGAGGAGGCGGTCGGCAAGCGGCGCGTGCAGTACGACAAGACGGGAGACGCGCACTACGACACGGTGTCGGCGTTCATTAAGAGCATCCGCGGCTCCGACCCGGACGCGGCGGTGTTCTATCTCGCGCGGATGCTAGAAGCCGGAGAAGACCCGCGCTTCATCGCCCGCCGTTTGGTGATCCTGGCGTCCGAGGATGTCGGGAACGCCGACCCGCACGCGCTCCCGCTCGCGGTCGCCGTTTTCGACGCGACGGAGAAGATAGGACTGCCCGAATGCGCCCTGAACCTTTCGCAGGGGACGCTGTACCTCGCGTGCGCGCCGAAGTCGAACGCGTGTACTGTAGCAATCGGGCGTGCCCGTAGCGACGTCCAGAAAGCCCCGTTCGGTGGCGTCCCGCCGCATCTGCGCGACGCGCACTATGGCGGCGCGAAGAAACTGGGGTCGGGCGTGGACTACCAGTATCCGCACGATTTTCCGGGCGGCTTCGTCCGGCAGGCGTATCTGCCCGAGGGCTTACCAGCCGATAACATTCCCTACTACGAGCCGACCGGGAACGGCGCGGAGGCGGCGATCAAGGCCCGTTTAGAGCAACTCTGGCGCGGGCCGACGAATCCGGTCGCGGAGCCGCCGGACGCGGTATAATTGGTACATCTGCAAAGGGAGGTAGCCTTTATCATGGATCGTCGCGTATATTTCGTTGGCGCAGTCGTCATCGCGCTCGCCATCCTATCACTATTCGGCTTGCCGCCGCCGGTGCTGTGGGAGAAGGTGAAAGAGTTCGCGGGCAGCGCAACCGGTGCCGCCTCCGCGACGGCGGCGCAGACCCGGCAAAGGGAAAAGCATGCCAACGACGCGACGCAGGTCATAGACGATATGTCCGGCCCTAAAAAAGATCCGCCGCCTCTTCACCGAACCCGTAACCAGCCGTAGCCCATCGGCGTTCTATCGGAAGGTGGATGTAAGATGATCAAGCATCGCTCCCGATGGGGGTATACGAGCAGTTTAGGCGGAGCCTGGTTGTACGTCGGGCTTGCCTGTGGCGCGACGTTCGCGCTGAGTCTCCCGACATTTGTGTTGGTGTGGCAGTATCTGCTGTGCCTGCTGGCAGTAGCGTGTTGCGTCGCCGTGCCATACGCGGGCATTCTTCTGACACGCGCGGCACACAAATGGTTGGCACGCAAGCGGCAAAAGACGAAGCGGCGCGGCCCCGAATACGCCGATTACGCGTACATCCTGTATTGAGTAGTCTTATTGTCCCGATGCAAGAACACGTTACGGCATTCCTGCGCCATCTGAGCGTCGAGCGCGGCGCGGCGGCGAACACCGTGGCCGCGTACCGGCGAGACCTCGCGCAGTGGCGGGAGTGGACCGACGGCGGCGATTTGACGACGCACGGCGTGGAGCGTTTCTTGACGCGGCTCCACGGCGACGGCATGAAACCGGCCTCCGTGAGCCGCAAGCGGGCCGCCCTGTCCGCCTTCGCGCGCTACCTCGTCGGCGAAGGGGTGCTAGCCGAGAATCCGGTCGCGCTTGTGGAAGGCGCGGGGCGTGCCGAAACCCTTCTGCCGCGCGTGCTGACCGCGGGACAGGTCGCACGGTTGCTCGCGGTACCGGACAGGACGACGCCGCGCGGGCGGCGCGACGCCGCGTTTTTAGAACTTCTCTACGCGTCCGGACTTCGCGTCTCCGAGTTATGTGGCCTGCGTGTCGGCGACGTGGACACGAAGCGCGGGCAGGCGCGGGTGGAGCGGGGCAAGGGCGGCAAGGAGCGGTGGGTACCGGTAGGGGTTCCGGCCCTCTCCGCGCTGGCGTCGTACCGCGCCGACTTTCCCGCGCCGCTCCCGACCGACCCGCTATTCCCGTCCGGCACGGGGGACGGCAAGAAACCCATCGGGCGGGGCCTCGTTTGGCGGGCGATCCGTGAGCACGCGGCGCGGGCGGGCCTGCCAGAATTGCCGTCGCCGCACTGGCTACGCCACTCGTTCGCCACGCACCTGCTCTCCGGCGGCGCGGATGTCCGCGCGATTCAGGAGCTGCTCGGACACGCGCGGGTCTCGACCACTCAGGTGTACACGCACGTCGCCACCGACCGGTTGCGGGCGGCGTACCGCGCGGCGCACCCGCGCGCATAGCCGAGGTAGCAATGGGGCCGAAGGTTTTTCGACATCCCGCCGCGGGGCGGGTGCCCTATCACGAGGAATGAAATCGTGTCTCTTCGCCGCGACTGACCCGCCCGCTCGTTGGAAAAACGGTCAAATTATGACGCGATCGCCCTCGGTCGGGATTCGGGATATCAGCCCCCGTCGGCGGGTCATCAGGCGCGGTATAATGTCACGGCTATTTAGAAACAAGGAGCAAATACTTTTTTGGAAATGTTGCCCGAAGGCACACTGCGCTTTATCCCACTCGGCGGGGTCGGCGAAATTGGCAAGAATATGTATGCCTATCAAGTCCGCGATCAGATTCTGATCGTTGACTGCGGCTTGAAGTTTCCCGACGCGGACATGTTCGGCGTGGACCTGGTGGTCCCCGACATCCGCTGGCTGATTGACAACAAGGAGGCGGTGCGGGGCATCGTCCTCACCCACGGCCATGAGGATCATATCGGCGGGCTGGCGCACATCCTGCCGCAGCTGGAGGGCGTCCCCGTCTACGGCCCGAAACTCGCGCTGGGTCTCGCCAAAGGGCGTCTGTCCGAGCGCAAGATTTTGGGGCAGGTGACCCTGCGCGAATTCGCGCAGGATGACATCCTTTCTATCGGCCACTTCACCGTGGAACCGATCCGCGTCTCGCACTCGATCCCCGACTCGTTCGCGCTGGCGATCCGTACCCCCGCCGGCACCGTAATCCACACCGGCGACTTCAAGTTCGACCAGACGCCCGTGGACGGCTTGCTGTTCGACGTCGCGAAACTCGCCCGGATCTCCGAGGAGGGCGTGCTCGCGCTGGTGTCGGACACCACGAACGTCGAGAGGAGCGGCTTCGTGCCGTCCGAGCAGATCGTCGGCCAGACCTTTGACCGGATCATTCGCGAGGCACCGGGCCGCGTGATCATCGCGTCGTTCGCGTCCCAGATCCACCGGATGCAGATGGCGGTTAACTCGGCGCAGAAGTTCGGGCGCAAGGTCGCGGCGGTGGGCCGCTCGATACAGACCAATTTCGAGTTCGCGTCCACCGCCGGGTACCTGAGCGTGCCGGAGGGCATTCGCGTCCGCGCCGAGGATATAGGCTCCGTGCGCCCCGCCGAACTGGTGATCCTGACCACCGGCTCGCAGGGGGAGCCGCTGGCGGGGCTTTCGCGCATGGCGAACGACGACCACCGGCAGGTACGCATCCAGGAGAACGACACGATTATCCTGTCCGCCTCGCCGATCCCCGGCAACGAGGACGCGGTCTGGCGAGTCGTTAACCGCCTGGTCGAGAAAGGCGCGACGCTGATCTATGACGCGATCATGCCGGTTCACGTTTCGGGGCACGCCTATTCCGAAGAACTGAAGATGGTGCTGAACATCGTAAACCCGCGCTACGCCATTCCGGTTCACGGCGAGGCGCGCATGCTCAAGCGGTACGCGGTGATCGCGGAGGAGATGGGCTGGCGAAAGGAAGATATTTTCCGTTTGTCCATCGGCGATGTTCTGGAGTTGAACGAGACCGAAGGCAAAGTGGTGGATCGGGTCCCGAGCGGCGCGGTCCTTGTGGACTCGTCCGGCACCGGCGCGATCCACGAGGTAGTCTTGCGGGATCGTCAGCACCTTTCCGAGGACGGCTTCGTGGTCGTGGTGGTCGGGCTGAGCCGTGAGACGGGCGAGATCGTCACCGGACCCGAGATCATGTCGCGCGGGTTCGTGTACATGGACCACAGCGAGGATCTGATCGCCGAGGCGGTCTCCTCGATTAAGGACTACTTCGCGGGCTTCCCGCCGGGCGGGACGCGCGAGATAGACGCCGTGCAGGGCGACTTGCGGCAGGGCTTGAAGAAACTGTTCGAGCGCAAGACGGGCCGACGCCCGCTGGTGCTACCGATGGTGATCGAGTTGTAGGTTCGGGCCGTGACCTGAGCGCGGTCGGGTCACGGCTTGACCATTGAGGCGGGGCATGGTCGGCACTTCACCGTTTGGAAGCCCCTCCCGATTCGTGATTAACTGGGGATTATGGACGATTACCCCGAATATTTTCCCGCCCGTCCCTACACGCTGGTGACTGACGCGCCCATTGACCCGGAGACGGGGCATGAGTTCGTTCTGCACTTCGACCCGGAAGACGAGCGTTATTACGTTTACTTCTTCGCCGAAGCGCGTCACGCGGACCGGTTCAAGGACGAGTACGAGCGCGTCGCGACCAAGCGCGCGGTGGTGGTGCGCTTCGACCCGCGTAGCATTGAGGAACGCGTCGGCGTGCGCTACACGGACGCGGGCGGTGTCATGACCGAGATGACGATCACGGCATACCGCAAAAACATGGAGTTCAAGAACGAGTTCCGGCGCGACGATTGAGGCGTATGCGTTCCCGCCTTCCTTACTCGCTACTCGCTCGCCTTCTTCCTCTCGAAGAACGCCCGTGCCCACGCCTTCCTCGGTGCCGCATCCGGCGCGGACATCGCCGCGCGGGCGGTGTGCCGATTCGTGCGTCCGGAATCGCGAACAGCGCATTGTCCGCCCAGTACTCAACGTTGAATGGGTTGCGCGACGTGTCCGCGGAGAGGCTATTCTTATTAATCATGTTGGTCACTGAAACCTGTCTAAAAGCCCATGTCTTTCGCGGTGCCTCGCACACCGGGTGGGGCTTTCGGCCAGCGGCTCCGTGGCACAAGTCGCGCGGACACGTGTTCTTCGTAAACGACGTTCGTCCCGACTTTGGTATAAGCCACATCGGTTGTCAATTACCGCGCCAGACACGACACTTAGCAGAATATATTTCTGACGGCGGGGAATGAAGGAGGATGAGAAGGAAAGAGGAATGATTACATGTCGGGGTTCGGCCCACGGTCATGTCCGGTCGGCGGCGTTCGGCAGAAGGTTCGTCCGCGGCGTGGGGTCGGACAAACGAGTTCAACGACCCCGCGCGCCGCGCATCCCCTCTATTCGGGTAGGATATCTGCCCCGTTCATTCTGACCCGTAAGATCGGTGCCTCGCGCTCTTGCTCGATGACCAGGGTCGTCCCACCCGTTCCTGTCAATAGCCACACCCGGTCCACCATCGCGAGAAGTAGGGGGAACCCGAACCCCATGCTGTCGCCCGTCGTGAAGCCGAACTCCAGCGCGGCGCGGTGTATCGTGTCGCGGGCGATCCCCGTTCCGACGTCGCCGATCCAGACCTGCAACATGCCCGCGCCGGGATCCGAGTAGACAGAAACAGTGCCACCGTTCGCGTGCTGTATGGCATTCATCACCGCCTCATGAATACCGATGATCGTATCCTCCGTGCGCTCGACGGCGAACCCCAGATCGCGCACGGCGGCGCGTAACGCCTCGCGCACCGGCTTCAGATCCGCCGTGTCCCGTAGCGGGACGACCGCGACCACGTCCCCCGGCACTGTCGGCAAATCGGAAAGGTTGTCCACCAGGCGCAGACGCCGCCCGGTCATGCTATGAAGCACCTCGCGCACGAACTGGTTCTCGAACGCCTTAGCCGCTTCCAAACGCTTACGGTCGGAGATGTCGCGGATCGCCGCGATGTAACCGCAATACTCGCCGTTCGCGTCGCGAAGTCGCGACACTTTTCCCTCAACGGGAATGGTCCGGCCACCCGGCTGGCGATGCACCTGCTCCATCTGCGCCACGCCGTCCCGCGCGAGTGTCCGCATTCCGCTCTCCTCGGTCGCGGGGCGAACCCACTCCGTGGTGAAAACGTCGTGGATCACCTTCCCCATCACCGAATGAGCGGAGTGCTTGTACATCCGCTCGGCCTCGCGGTTCCAGTACGTAATGCGCCAGTCGTTATCGAGCGCGATCACGGCGTCGCTGACCTGCGCGAGTGCCTGGAGTTGCGCGGCGAGTTGCTGCTCGACCTCTTTACGCGCGCTGATGTCGCGCTGGATAGCGATCCAGTGAGTATGAAAACCGGTCTCGTTGGCGAGCGGGTGCGCGTCTATCTCGACCCAGAACGGCGTGCCATTCTTGCGGTAGTTGAGCAGTTCGACGCGGAACGGCTCCCAGGCGGCGAGCCGTTCGCGGATGTAGTCGAGCGGGGCGCGGTCGGTGCCGGAACCCTGCAAAATGCGCGGGGTTTTCCCGATCACCTCGGCGGCGGAGTAACCCGTCATCTGCGTGAACGCGGGGTTGACGAAAACGATGCGCGGTCCGGGCTGGTCAATCGGCTCCGCCTCCGTAATCAGGATGACGTCACGCGCGGTCAGGGCGAACGATTCGATCAGTTTCCGTTGCTCCGCAGCGGAAACGCCGGGCGAGAAGAGGCGCCGGAGAACCCCATCATCGTCCGCCTCCGCCCTAGCGATGGATGCGCCTGTTGCTGTGTCGTTCACTGGTAAATCCAGTTTCCCGTTAATAAGGTATGATATCTGGCGAAGCTTGGCATTATAGATACACAGATACAATGTCCGATATTCGAACCCATGAGGGTGGTTGTCACGCCGGAACGCGGACCGTCACGGTGCCCGATTCGAGTACTTGTGGTAACTTCTTTAAAGTGAGCCGATCTTCCTGCCTCCCCCTATTTCGGAGCGGGTGCGTGCCATAAATCACTATTCAGGGAGGAACCGTTCCCGGAGATTATGGACGCGAGTCGGGTCTCGCCCTCACCCAATCTATCACATGCGCACCGCCCCCCGGTAAAGCGCGGCAATCCGATCCGCCGCGACCGCCCCGCCCGGCGCGGTCTCCTCGGGCACCGTCCCGCGTGCCGGTACCGACCCCAACGCGTCGCCCCATTCGCCCGACAGAAATGCCTCCGCTGAGATGCGTAGGCCGTGTGGGCGCGGCGACAGATACGCGTCAATGACCGGGTATTCGGCGAAGCCGGTGCGTGGGCAATATATTATCGGCGTGCCGCCCGTTAAACATTCGCCGACTAATCCGTAGCCGACTTTGGAGGCCACAACGTCCACCGACGCAACCAGATCGGGGTGCGCCATCACCGAGCGCGATAACACCGTCCAGTTCGGGGGCAGTTCCGCGTTCGGGGCACCCAGCGACAAGAAATGCCAGTCGCCGAACCGCGCGAGCTGCGTGTATGGAACCGGCAGACCCCAATCCCCGGCGTATACCAGTGCCAGCCGCTTGTCCCGCGCGGCTCCTGGCAGAGCATCTAGCACCGCGCCTCGCCGGTCTCGCCCAGCCCGCGCGATCAAGCCGACCGACTCGCGGTGCCCGAAGTAGGGCATCGGGAGCGCGAGACCGGCCTCCAGCAGCAACGTCGCCTTCGCATATTCGCCGCGTAACCGCTCCGCGACGGGGGCGAGTGCCGGCTCCTCCCCGCTGAGTCCGTCATAAATATCCGCCCAGGTGAAGTTCGCCACACAGACCGACGGGATGCCGACGGCTTCGGCGACCATGAGCGGGAACGAGGGCACGTCGGACACGACCAATCGCGCGCCCCGAGCGCGAAGGTCGGCGCACTCGCCCCCGAAACCGGCACTGTTCGCCGCGTCCCGCTCGCGCCACTTCTCCAGCGTCGCCGGGGCGTCCGAGCCGAGCGAATCGCGTTGCGCCGACCCGACGTCGCAGGAGGAAGTGACATACTCGAATACGCGCCCCGGCAGTTCGTTGCGCCAGTGCCACTCGGGGGAGGCGGTCTTGATCACGAGCGGGATGTCGGGGGGCAGAGATTGCAGAACGGTGATCTCGCGAGACGCGTGCCCGAGGCCGTGGCCCGAAACGTAAAGGACGATACACATGTGGCTATTGTAGGCGTAATTTAATGGGAATGGTACGGGACGGGGGGCGGGGTTCGGAAGAAAAACGGCACCACCGCCCCGCCCGTGTTGTTTAAGAAGAGTGGCATCGTGGAAAATCTGCCACGCCGCGCCCCCTTCCAAGGAGTAACCAAAAGACCCGTATGACACGCTTCGCCCTAACCGTTCTCGCCTTATTCGCCGCCGCCCTGCCCGTCATGGCGCAGAACACTGGGACCGCCACGCAATCCGGGACGACGACGACCCGCCGCGCGACGTTCGGCCCCGAACTCGGATTCTTTTTTCCGACGAGTGACCGGACGCGCTCCGCTTTCGGCAAAACCTGGGTAAACTATGGTGTCGGTTTCCGTCCCATAGCGCTCGCGAAGCGAAAGGGTGTGGCAGGGTTCGACCTGAACATCATTAGCACGCGCGGGGGGGGACGGTCGGCGACTCTGATTCCGGCGTCGGTGATCTACAGACGCGCTATCGGCGGGGGCGAACCAGGCATGGGCGCGACGCCCTACGTGGGCGGAACGGCGGGACTGTTGATCGCCGACTTGCGCTCCGATAATTACGGCGTCTCGTCGGGCTTCCGGGGCGGGTACGGCGGTAGCGCGCTGATCGGGATCACCTACCAATCGAGGGCGTATGTCGAGGCCCGATACCAGTTGTTCAACAAGATCAAGGGGTTCGATTTATCTGGCATCAATGTGTCTACCGGCTACCGTTTCTGAAGGGTGGCCTTACACTGCGGCGTCGCGGGCCGACTCTTAATGGTAAATCAGGGAAACCGAAGGCTCGCGTTGGGTGTATACTGTATATCCCTCAAGGCCCAACGGGTCCATGAGGCGTATGCCACCACGATGCGCCGATTTTCCGGGGGCATGACTAGCAAACGATCAATATTAGGCGGGGAGCGGGGATATTGCCGATGGCTATATACAAGCGGTGTTGCGCGTGTGATTATTGGGTGACCGCGGCGGACAGACGGTGTCCGAACTGCGGTATATCCGATCCACGCACCGACCGTTCCGACACACTGACGATGGAGACACCGATGACCGACGGCACCCGTGCCGCGTTCGGCGGCTTCATCGGCGCGGTGATCGGCGGTTTTCTGATGAACGGGATGGGGGTCGCCGTCGGCGTCGCTGTCGGCGTCAGCCTCGGCGTGCTTCTGGGCGCGGACCGTGAATGGGGTCCGGGCGAACTGCCCGCCGCCCTGACGCGGACACGACACATGGCGTCGCTCCGGCACGTCGAGGATACGATCCAGGAACGCCTTTCCGACATAGCGGGCCGGGAGAAGCGGCTGGTCGAGGTGCGCCACAAAGTCGAGGCCGAGGCCATGAACATCGGGCAGGAGCGGATGGCGAAGACGCGCTCCGCGCTCGACTCCGCGAGTGCCATCCTGACGCGGCAGCGGGAGCGGTACCATGCGAAACTGTGGGAGATCGCCCTGGTGCGCTGGCAGAACGGGCTGGAGCCGCTCGCGAGCGACTGGGATAAGCTAACGCACGACGAGTGTAACCACCGCCTACGGCAACTAGAAGCGGCGCGTGATCGGGGCGAGGCGTTCCTGCGGGAATGGGCGGGCGTGGATCTGTCCGAGTTGCCCGAAGGCCAGCGTTGCGTGGACCGGCTCAAGCAGGCGTTGGCGTCGTGCGCGAAACTGCGCGAGGCACTGATCGTTCAGCAGGCCGCGCTCGCGGTCAAGGGGATCGCACCGATGGACGAGGCACTGGTGCCCGCTATGGCTCCGACCAAATCGCTGGAGAACCTGGACCTGTTCAACGCGCGCGCCACACTCGGCGAGTTCTCGTCGGCGTTCTCCGAACTCGAAGCGGAATATTCGCGTCTCAAGAGCGAGGACGAGATCGCGGAGCAGGCAGTGATGGTTCGACGAATGGGATAAATCAGATGGGGCCGTCGTCCTCCGGGCAACCTGAGGTTGCCCGGAGGGCGACGGCCCCATCTAGGTAAATACATTGGGAGTTACGCGGTTGGCGGTTTCGTATGCCCGGATCTGTCCGTCCCACCCGCAAGCGGGTACCCGACGTCTTGCTACGAAATAGCCTGGACAGGCAATCGTCAAAACAAGTTTTGACTGTACTTGTTTTGACGATGACGTGGGTTTCAACCCGCGTTCTTAACGAACCGCGTAACTCCTATTACTTGATAGTAGGGGTGACGATCTACCCCGCGAAGTGCAACTGTGTGATCGGCGGGTCGCCCGCCGATGTGATCTCGACGATCTCATCGTGGTTGACCTCGTCGCTGATGATCCCCGCCGCCGACTTATGATACAAGGCTTTCGGCTCCGTCACTATGTGCGTGATAAGATCCGCGCCTTCCCCGCCGAGCAGGAGCGTGATGCTCCCCGCCCCGCTTCCCGCGTGGTCCATGGTAATGCCGACGAGCGGCTTGTCGCTGATCTCTTTGCGCGGGCCTTTTTGTGGGTCGGCCACTTCGACCGTCACGCGCGCGCCCCTACGCCGCTCGCTGAACGTCGTTAAGAATGTTTCCCATTGTTCGCGCGGGATTTCATGTGTTGCCATAGTATTCGCGTACCTTTTCTACAACTGGTCGTTTATTGTGCGTAGGATACCCGAATGCGTCTCTGTTGCAACACTCAGGCGTCGGGGTAGGGTCGGAGGCGCGGGGTTCGGAAGACGCGCGGACGTCAAGCCCGCGTGCCGCCCTACAAGCCTATCACGCGACTACGGCGGCGACGGAGGCATCCTCCCGCTCGCGCGGCGTCTCGGTCTCGTCGGCTAGATCGCCCTCGGCGCGCATCGCGGCTTTCAGCGACGCCAGCGCGACCTCGATCTGCTTCGCGTCCGGCTCGCGCGTTGTCAACAACTGCGTCCACATGCCGGGGCGCGACAGGGCGTCCGCGAACGGGTTGCCCCGGTACCGCCCCGCGAGACGCAGTAGCTCGAACGAGATCCCGGCAACCGGGAGCATTAGTCCGACCATCACCACGAGCCGGACCAACCCGCCGAGCAGCCGCTCCAGTACCGCGAGGTTCGCGGGCAGGTGGGGCAAAAGCGCGGCGTACAGCGGCGACCCACGGAACACGGCGAACACCAGCGTCGCGACTACCATCACGATTACCACGAACGATGTCCCGCAACGTGGGTGCAACCGGCTTTGTGCCAGCGCGTTCTCCACCGTCAGCGGGAGCTTCGCCTCCAGCGCGTTGATCGTCTTGTGCTCCGCGCCGTGATACTCGAACGTCCGCCGCACGTGCGAATAGCGCGAAACCAGCACGATGTAGCCGAAAAAGATAGATAGCCGCGCCGCGCCGTCCAGGAGCGCGATCTGCCACCAGCCGGTGAATCCGAGCCGGGGCGCGAGCACTTCGGTGATGAGATAGGGGATGCCGACGATCAGCCCGATGCCGATGGCGAGGCCGAGCACCATCGCGCCGCCGATGGCGACGTCCGTGACGCGGGTGGATTTGGGCGACGCGAAACCGGGCACCACGACACCCACGACTGGGGCGACGCCGACTGGGGCGATTTCGGCACGGGCAATAGCATCCTCCATGGAGGCGGACGGGCGCGCGATCCCCTCCTCGGCGATCTTCGCCGCCCAGAACAGGGCGCGGGTGCCCAGTGCCATAGCATCCACGATAGAGAACGCGCCGCGCAGGAGCGGCAGTTTCTGCCACGCCGGGCGCAGGGATTTGGGTACCTCTTCGTGGGTCACGGCGACCCCACCGGAGGCGCGGCGGCAGGCGACCGCGAAGAAGTGGGGGCCGCGCATCATCACGCCCTCGATCACGGCCTGCCCGCCGTACAGGTTCACGGGGGGCGGGGACTTATCTGGTTCGCTCAACGTTTTGCGTTTACTCCGCCCGTAGCATACCCGCTAAATCGGGCCGGGTACGCGAAACGGGCGGCGCGTGGACAACTCTCGATCGTCCGCGCGCCGCCCGCCTCCAGCAATGCCGCCCGACGGGGGCGGCTATTTCTTCTTCATGCCGTATTTCTGCATGAACTTTTCGACGCGCCCTTCGGTGTCCATAAGTTTCTGCTTGCCGGTGAAGAACGGGTGGGACGCGGAGGTGATTTCCGAGGTGAATATCGGATATTCCTTGCCGTCCTTAAAAACCGCCGTTTTGTTGGTCTTCAGGGTCGAGCGGCACAGGAACTGGTAGTCGGCGGAACCGTCCTGGAAAATAATCCAGCGGTACTCGGGGTGGATGCCATCTTTCATAAAAATAAACCTTTCGTAGCAAAGCCCGACGATAACCGACCGTCGTGCATCATCGCGTAGTGTACCTTGAACCGGGGGGCGGCGCAAACGGGTAAAGCTGTCGCGTCATAGTTCGGTTGGTTACGCGCTTCCCCCCGCGGTCACGCGGGTCATGGCCACAGGCGGGCGGGCACGTTCCGGCGGGCGGCATCCGCGACGGACGGCGAGCCGCCAAACTATGACGCGGTTGCCCCAACCCGAAACCCTCACCCGAAGCCCGGAGCAGCCACGGCACGGACGCGGTACAATCAGACCGTGAATCGTCTCGGCAGTGCCGGAATTAAGTCTTTGGTAATCACGGTCGCCACCGCGTTCCTATTCGTGGTCGCCGTGCTTCTCGACCTGCAATATCTGTACCTGATGGCCGTCGCCCTCGCCGTCTTGCCCCTGTCGTCTTACGCCCTCGCCGCCTTTTTCTCCACCCGCTTCGCCGCGACACGGCAACATCTCGCCACGGTACCCGAGGGGCGGCGCATCCCGATCACGCTCGAAGTTACCGCGGTGGGCGGTTTCCCGCAAGCCTCGGTGCGCCTCTCCGACGCCGTGCCGGACAGCCTCGCCTCCCCCGACGAGCCGCCGCTGGTCGGCTCGTCCGCCCGGACCGCGCCCGCCCTGGACGTCTGGGACGGCAAAACCGGTAGCCAGACCTACTACGTCGAGCCGAAACTGCGCGGCGTATATACCCTCGGCCCCGCCAGACTGGTCACCACCGACCCGCTCGGGCTGTTCACCTTCACCGCGTCGCTTCCCATACAGACGGAGATATTGGTGCTCCCCGAGCCGCTCCAGGCCCGAGATAAGGCGGCGGGCGGCGAGGGCGCGTACGGCGTGCGTGAGCGCGACGGCAAGACGCGGCGAGGCGAGGGGATGGATTTTCACGGGGTGCGCGAGTACCAGCCGGGCGACCCCCTGCGCCGTGTCCACTGGGCGACCTCGGCGCGGCGCGGCAAGCTCGCCGTGGTCGAGTTCGAGCGGGCGTACCAGCAGGATGTCTGCATCGTGATTGACCTCCTCAAAGGAACGAACTACGGGAGCGGGCGCGACTCGACCCTGGAGTACGCCGTGAAAGTCGCGGCGACGCTCGCGGATCGGACCCTGCGTGCCGGGGGGGGCGTGAAACTGATCACGCAGAACGATAACTTGACCGTGAAGCCGCGCGAGTCCGACCCGGAAGCCGCGCGCTTCCGCCTCTTCGACCGCCTGGCACGGCTCCAATGTGACGCCGAATCGTCGCTCGCGGACGCCCTGACGGCGGCGCGGCGCGGCGGCGACGATGACGGGACGCACTATGCGGTGCTCACCTCGCGCGGCGAGCCGCGTCTGCTGGCGTTCCTCGCCGACCGGGTCCGGCACGGCGACACGGTGACAGTCTATTTCTTCGAGCCGACCGGGTTCGGCGGGCCCAAAGGCGGCGTGCTCTCGCCCGCCATCGCCGGCAAGTCCGCTACGTTGCGCGTGGTCGAATGCGGTACGCATTCGCCCTGGAAGGAAGGCGGGAAAAACCTTGAGTATCTCCTCCGCGAGGACGATTGAACCGCCCGCGACCGGCCCGAGCAAGGCGCGGGCGGGCCAGAAGGACATCTCGATACCGCTCTATGTCGGCGGGGCGGTCGCGCAGCTCGCGGGGCTGGCCGCGGTGGCGTACCAGCTCACTGACCCGGCATTCGCCTATTTCACGATGATGCTGACCGTCGTCGGGCTGACGTGCGCCTACTTCCTGCGGCGGCACGGCAGTTCGTCGGGGCTGATCCAGGGCGGGGCGGTACTGGTCGCCTTGGTCTTCGTGGCGGCACTGCGCGGGGTAGGCCCGTTCCAAAACCTGGTGCCGTTCGAGGCTCAGGGTTCACAGGAGCTACTTCTCGTGTGCGCGCTGTCGTTCACCGCGACCTTCTGCTCATTCCTGCTGGTCACGGACGAATCCGTCATGTTCACCTGCGTCTGGGCGATCGCGATCATCGGGCTGACGGGCACGGTGAACATCAACCAGGAGCTAATCGCCTGTTTCGTCGTGTTCCTCGGGGCGGCGACCTTTCTACTCGTCCACCAGAACGGGCTTTCGGGCGGGATGCGCACCATCACCGAGGCCACCCTGCTCGGCGTCTCGGAGGGCGGTGAGGCGAGCGGGGGGGCGGGCATCGCGACGGGGCGCGGGGGCGCGGACAGCAAAGCGCGGTGGGGGCTACTACGGACGCAGACGAAGGTCGCGCTTGCCTGCGCTTTCGGGGCGGTTCTGATAGGGGTCGTGATCGCGATCCCGCTCCAGATGGTCGGGCGCAACCTGTCCCTCGCGAACGTGATCGGGCGGTTGAGCATGCCCCCCGCCGCCGCGCAGAAACTCTCGGGCGGCAAGGCGGGTGAGACCAGCCTGGACTTCAATAACTCGCGCGATTTCCATGTCGGCCTCGGCCCGGTCAGCGACAACCGCGCCGAGCGCGCCCGCGTCGAGAGTCCGAAGCCGCTGTACTGGCGCGGGCGCGTGTTCGACAGGTACTCCAGTAGCAGCGGGAGTTGGAGTAATTCCCTCCAGGGTAGCGGCTTCGGCGCGCCCACCGCCGCTAGCGAGCTGCTTGAGCCGACCGGCGCGATGGACGATGCCGGACTGAACACGTTCCTGCTGAAGGCGCGGGACTATCCGCGCGGCAAGTTCGAGTCGCTCACTTACCGGTTCCACTTAAACACCACCCGCATCACCCCGATTCATGTCGCCGCCGAGGCGCGCCAGATTCGCATGCCCGCGCCGTCCATCCAGGTCCGCGCGGATGGTACGCTGAGCGCGCCGCTCAGCTACGCGATGGAGTATGAGGCCACCTCGGATGTCCCGAGCAACATCAAGCCCTCCGAACTGCGCGTCACGCGCCAGGACACGTACCCGAACGACATCCGCCGCCAGTGCCTCCAGTACCCGGCGAGCGACGTGCTGGATCACCTCGCCGAACAGATCGTCGCCGACGCGGGCGCGACGAATCCGTACGACAAGACCGAGGCGTTGCGGCAGTGGGTGTCCTCCAACTGCGTGTACACCCTGGACGCGCCGGCGGTGCCGCGCGGACAGGACGCCGCCGAGTACTTCCTGCGCGAGTCGAAGCAGGGCTACTGCGACCTGTACGCGACGGCGTTCACGCTGCTCTGTCGCCACGCGGGGGTTCCGGCGCGGGTGGCGACCGGCTTCGCGCCCGGCACCGAGGACCCCGACGCGAAGAAGCGCACCTACATTCTGCGCGAGTCGGACCGCCACGCCTGGACCGAGGTCTACTTCCAAGGGTACGGCTGGATCGTGTTCGACGCGACTCAGGACACGCCCGGTACCATCCCCGCCGCTAAAACCCCCGAGCCGCAGACGGATCAGCGCAACCTGTGGGAGCGCATCCTGGGGGTGGGTTGGCTTCCCGTCACGATAACCTTGCTCGGCCTGTGTGGCATGCTGTATTTCGTGGTTATGGAGGTCTGGCTCGCGCTACAAGGCCGCGCGTTCAAGCCGGTAGCGTCGCAAGTGGCGTCGCCCCACGCCCGGCAGGTCGTCCGCGCCTACCAGAGCGCGAGTCGGCGGCTGGCGCGCGCGGGGATCGTCCGCGAGCCGCAGACGACGACCACCGAGTACCTAAGACTGGCGCGGCAGCGGCGGGGCGAGTCCGTCCACGCGGCGTTCGCGCCGCTAACCGCCCTTTTTCAGCGGGCGGTTTACGGCGCGGAGGGCGGTACCGCGGTCGGACCCGAAGAAGCGGTTGCCGCGAACGCCGCGCTGAGGAAACTGGACGCCGCGCTGAAAGAGAAGCAGGAGAAGCCCGATGCCCCCCGCTAAGAAGAGTGTCGCGCCCGCCGACGACGGGATTATCCGCGTGATTCTGCTGACCGGCACCGAATCCGGGCGCAAGACGGCGGAGGCGAACGCGCTGGTGAAGGCGCACGTTGCCCCCGAGTTCGCCGACTTCGACGCGGAGACGCTAGACGGCGGCGCGCCGAAGAACGACCGCGCGGTGCCTGTCAGCGAACGCGCCCTGTCGTCCGCCGCGATGGTGCCGCTCGGACGCGGGCGGCGCGTGGTGGTCGTGCGCGACACGCAACAGATGGAGGACGCCGAGCAGAAGCGGCTCGCGGAAGGGCTAGGGCGCATCCCGGCGTCGGGCCTGCTGATCCTGCACACGGGGTCGCCGGTGACGGGCGACGACGGCAAGGCGAAGAAGAGTAGCCTGATCACGTCCGATCTCGCGAGCGCGGTCAAGAAATACGGCGAGACGCGCGAGTTCTCCCTGCCCAAAGGCGGCTCGGAGGACGTGCGCGGCCTGACTATAAACGCGGCGAAACGCGAAGGTAAGACGCTGTCCCCGGACGCGCTGGGGCTGCTCGGCGCGCTACCGACGGAGGATGTGGGGCGGCTGGCGTCCGAGATCGCGAAGGCGGCGGCCTATGTGGGCGATAGCTCGGGCGTGATCACGGGCGCGGATCTTGAGGCGGTGCTGTCGCGCGGGCCGGACGACGTGATCTTCAAGTTGTGTGACGCGGTCGGTGCGCGCAAAACGCGGGACGCGCTCGGCTACGTCTCGCAACTGTTCCGCACGGGGAGCCGCCCGGAGTCGGTCGCGCCGCGCGTGCTGGTGCTACTCGCGCGGCAGATCCGGCTGATCGCGCAATACCGCTACCTGGGCGAGAACAAGATGGTGGGACGGAACGCGCGCGTACCGACCCCCGAAGTGCTGGCATTCCTGCCGTCGGACGGCGCGGGGAGCGTGGTCTCGAACCCGAAGATGACGTGGATGGCGGACAAGTTCGTCGCGCAGGCGCGGAACTTCTCGCTCGCGGAACTGATGGACCGGATGGAGATACTGCTCCGCGCGGACCTGTCGCTCAAAGGGGTGGTGCCGGGGGGGGACAGCCCGCAGGCGGTGATCCAGCGGCTCGTCGTCGAGTTGTGCTAGCGTGCTCGTCCTTCTTTAGCATCCCACGCGGGTCGGCCACCATGCGTGATCGGCGAAACAAGTACAGTCAAAACTTGTTTTGACGATTGCCTGTCCGGGCTCCTTCGATGCCGCGCTTTCTTCGGGCGCGATAGGAGCCGCGTCGGCGAAACCCGGACTAACACACCCTTAAGCGATGGAAGCGTCAAATGCCTCCCCGGTCTTACGTCCGGGAGCAATCGCCCCACAGGAGAGCATGTGGCATTTCTTTGTGACGAAAGTTCTCGTTTCCGAATCGCCGACGCGAATAGCGGTGAGGTTGAGACTTCGTTTCGCTCCAGACTCTGGCTAAAGCGGAAGCATATCCCGCACGAATATGTAGTTAATAGCCATGCGTAAATCCCATTTGTCGCGTGGTCTCGGAATCCATAATGAGACGGACTTCTCATACCATTCGTATATCGGGTACGGCTCTTTGATATATCCTCTGGCCATCTTGTCCATGGGGTAGCCGCAGATGCAAACTGCCCTGCTCCTAAGGCGAAAATCTTCGCGATAAACTATGTCGCGAATGCGAGAATAATCGTTGATGTATTTCAGACCTTCTTCGCGGAATTCGCCCGGATGTATCTCGGGGAAAACGAAGTACCAAGCATCTAAAGGATACTGGAACGGGAAGATGAATATGCCACTCTCATGTTCGACCGCGTGTGCTATCTCCTCTATGTTCGTGAGGATGGAGCAGTCAACATGATATTTCGCCCCCGGACCCTCCTGATGTAGACGCGCCTCGTTACCGTCCGCGTATATTTTGCATACCTCTTCCATAATGGGTCGGAGGTCGTCCGCCCAACGGAACTGTAGAAAGTATATTTTTACGTGTGTGATCATCGGTAGCCGCGCCAGGAGAAGCGTCCGCGTTCAAGAGGCCAGAGGGGACTTCCCTGCCATCTCGCGCTGCATCTCAGGTATGATCTTCTTGTGAAGGATTTGCTCCACAGCCAACAATATAGCTAAAGGGTTTTCAAGAGACAGCAACCAATTATCAACGGATTTGCATGCCCACATCCGAACAGGAAAACCTGCTTCCGGGTTACGACTACACAGGCGAAAAGGGAATCCGCAGATGCCAATGATGCTACATTTCGTGCTGTGGTTTAACTTGAGGACAACCGGGGAGTAAAGCATCCCGGCTTCTCTGCCGTAGCGGTCAGTCACATCGGTCCCCGCCTGGAATGGGAATATGATTATCCCGTCGTTCCTGTCAAAGATTCCCTCCATCTCGCCATAATCATGAACAAGGAACGGTTTGAATCTGACGGATGTCTGGTGGATGTGCGACTTGCGGTCTGCTAGAAATACATCAGTAATATTATATGAGCGCGGGGTGAGGATCGGACCCGCGACCTCTTCTTTACCAAAGAAGTGCTTTGCGCCTTAAGCCAGCGCGTGACGAAAACCGTGTTGTAGCGAAGGTGAGGGAAATTGAGATGTTTTCCGTTCGCCTTATAGTGATGTGGATTATCCCGATTGACTCATTCAAGGCGCGATGCTCGCGCTAATCCACATTGGCACCGTGTTGATGGTCGGTACAAGATTCGAACTTGTGACCCCTGCCGTGTGAAGGCAGTGCTCTACCACTGAGCCAACCGACCGAAATACCGCCCGTTCAGCATACCGCGTAGGGGCGGGGGTTCGCAAGGTTTTTTCGCGCCCCCCGCCCGACCCTGCGCTAGCCGCCTGCCGAACCCGCTTCCGGATCCGAACTATTGTCGGCGGGCGACACCGCCGCCGTCGCGCCATCTCCCGCGCCGTCCGCGTCCGCGCCGCCTTCGGCGGGCGAGCGTTCGGCGCGGCGGCGTAGCCGGGTCGTGAACCCGCCGGCCCCCGCGGGGCGCGTTCGTCGTCCGCGCCCGCTACCCATGAGCAGTCCGACCGGCAACTCCGGTTCGGAGTCTTCCCCAACCGCCTCGGCTTCTGCCCCGTCGTCCGGCTGCCCGTCGCCCGACTCTAGCCGGACCTGCGTGTAGCCGTCCGCTTCGAGTGGCCGCTCCTCGAAGTCGAAGCGCGACGGGTCAGTCGGCTCGTCCGGCGTTTGCGAGAAGGGCAGTAGCTCGTCAAGCGACAGACGGCGGACCGCATCCCCTTCGCCACCCGTGATCTGCTCCTCGACAGGTAAGGTCTGTAGCGAGAAGAGCCGCGCCATGAAATCCGCCGCCGGATCGGTAGGTGCCGCGTCCGCCGCCGCGAACCGGGGATCGTCCGCGGCATCCTCTTCTCCACCGTCTTCCGTGCCCGCGTCGAGCGGCAACAGAACGTCGAACATCCGTGCGCCACGCGCCACTTCGGCTATATCGAACACCACGTCCACCGCGTCGTTATCGGTCGCGGCGGTCCCTTCCTCATCGTCTACGCCCTCATTCCCCGTGGACTCGTCCGTGACACCGTCCTCGGCACGCCCGCCACGGCGTCGCCGCCGCCGCCGCTTCTTCTGGCTGGCTTCGGCCTCGGCGGTCGTTTCCATATCCTTATCGAGGAGCGCGATCTCGCCGGACAGCGCCGCCTCGAACTGCGCGATGTCCTCGGCGGACACCGAAAGCTCCACCGGGTAGAGGCGCGTGGGTTGCGGCGCGGTGGCGGGAACCCCCGCCGGACGCGGTCCGGGCGGCGCGGAGGTACCCGCCTCGAACACGAACGCCTTCGCGATGACCGGCAGTTCGTCTCCCGTTAGCGCGGGCGGTGCCCCCTCCCATAACTCGGGCGTGACCGCGAAGCGGGCGGTGATCTCCTCTTGCGGTGCCCATATCAGCAGACGCGTGGCCCGCGCCACTGTTTCGGCGCGTGCCCCGAAGCCGACCCCGGCCAGCAGTTCGCCGGTCACCGCGTCGTAGACGGCGGCTTCCGCGCGGGTTGGGCTGTAGAGCGTCATCCCCCCGCTCTGCGCCGAATGAACCGCGACGAAGCCGTCGCCCGCGATCTGGAGCGTGTCATCGTCGGTCGTTACCACAGGAACGTCCGCGAGCCGGTACAGGCCGCGCACCAGCGGGAGCGGTAGATCCCGCTCCCCGACGAACACCGATTGCCAGCGCGGATGTTTCCGGTAGGCGAGGGAAGGACTCCCACTAGTCGTATACTCGCCCAGAATCTGCGCCTTCGGGTCTACCACGGTGAACGACGGGTTGACGCGCTTCTCTTCGCCGAACCGCTCCCCCTTTGCGTTCTCGGTGAGCGGGAACCGCCCTTCCGTGACCACGGTTCCCGTGCGGGATCCCCAGGGTTGGAGGCGCAACTGGATGCCAATGGTCTCGCCAAGCTCAGCAATGTTACCCGACTCGCAGGCACCCGGCGCGAATAACCAGGCGAATGTCCGCCCGTTATCCTGCCACCGGTTCTGCAATGCCGTGCGAATGGCTACCGGCAGGTGGAACGCGTTCAGAAAAATGAACAGGCGCGGCGACTCGGGGAACTCCGGCTTGAGCAGATCGGAGAGCAGGTAGAAGCCGACAGACGCCCCGGCCCGCGCGAACACGTCGCGGTGTCGGCCGATCAGTTGCGGCAGGATCGCCGGTTCCTCGTCGCCGCGCATGTCGAAGAACGACCGCTCGTCAATGAACACCGCGACATGCGGGGCGGGCACGGGCGTCGGCGCGGCGCGGCGCATGTCGGCCATGGTAGCCATGAGGCGGACGAGACCGCCGAGGTGTTGCCACGTCGCGTCGTCATCAAGCCACCCCTCGCCCCAGAGATCCATCCAGGAGATTCCGCAACCCTTCGCGATCACGGTTCCGACGTTGCGCGCATGCACGGAACGGGTTCCGTCGTCGGTGGCGATCTTCGGGTTATAGGCGTCCTCGGTCGGTCGGAGCGCGAGGTGCGTCTTCGCGTCGTCCTCGGCGACGAATAACTTCCCGCTCAAGTGGACCGAGTCCACGGGCACGGGGAGCGGGGCCGAGCCGCCGGGCAACCGACCGGTGTAGGAGAACGGCGCGGTCAGTATGTCAACGTCCGGGGAGGCGAGCACCTGGGCGAGCGCGTAGTGCCCGCAATTCGGCCGCGCGATCTCTAGCGTGTAGCCGTACGAGGCGGCGACGGCGAGCCGCCCGCCGCTGGCCTCTTTCGCGGCGGAGGCGAGTCTCAGGATCCTCTGGGCCGTGATGTCACTGGTGTAAGCGTAGAAGTCGCCTGCCCGCCGTTCCCGGTCCCCGAGAAAGACCGGTTGCGCGGCGTTCACGGTCGCTAGTTGGGTGAACATCTCGGCGGACGGGATCTCCGCCGTATCGAAGGTCACCGCGCCGTCGTACCATGCCGCGCGCAAGGCCACCTCGCTGTTGCGGTAGTGTGTCTTAAGCCAGGAGCGGAAAGCGTTCGTGTTAGCGGGAGAACAGTCCGCGCCGACACCCTTCGACTGGAACCACTCGCCGTGCTCCAGGTATACGCCCAGGACATGAGCGGCATGCTCGCTCTGTGCTAAATGCTCGATGGCGGCGCGGAGAGCGTCCTTCGCCTCCCCGCCCCAGAACAGCTCGCTCCCGATGGACACATCGCCCGTTTCGCCGCTCGCGTAGGCGGCGATCTCGTCCGGGTTCGCTCGCTCCCAGGAGGCGAGCGGGGAGAATATCAGGCGGGGCAACACCAGTGCGTCCGGCGCGGATTCCGCGACCAGGCTGAGCACGGCGTCGAGTGAGTCGTAGCGGCGGTCACCGGCTTTGCGCTTCCAGGGGAGATGCGCGGGCAGGGTGAACAGGCGCACCCCGGCCTCGTAAGCACGTTTGATCTGGCGGATGGCGATTTCGCGGGCGACTTCCGGCTCGTCGGCGACCTCGGTGTTGACGAATAGAAACGCGGGCAGGGTCGCGACGCCGTTCACGGACAGCACCGGCATGCCGTTCTGCGGCGCGACGGCTACGAGCGGCAACCGCTCGAGCTGATCGGCGGGGAGGGGATCGTATTCGGCTACCGGCACCACGGACAGCGGCAACTCGGAGAACGCGGGATCGGGAACACCCGCCGCTCCGGGTATGAAGGAGACGCTACCGAGCAGGGTGTCGGCTTGCGCCAGAGATACCACGGTGATCCCGTCAAGGGTAAGGATGCGCCGCGTGGAGCGAACAGTCCGGATGCCGCGCTTCCGACCGGGTACGGTCGGCTGCAATAGCAACGTCTCTGGCTCCATTTCGCCCGTCGGGGTGAGTATCGGCAGGGGCATGGTTCGTGCTAGAACGCGTGGGCCTCGTTTTCGTAGCGGCCCACTGCCCGACTGGGGCGTAGCCAGGTTCGGCGCGGCGTCCGGCGCGCTACGGTCCCGCCCGCGCCCGCGCCGATTATTACGCTTGCTACGGGGCGCGCGGTCGCCGGACGTGGTTTCGCCGAGTACCTCTCCGAGTATGGCTTCGCTCTCGGAGAGCAGATCACCGAGCGCGGGGTCGAGTGCGTCTTCGACGCCAATTGCCGCCGCGTCCGCGTCGGCGGTAGTCTCACCGGCGATCATCGCCTCGGGCCCTCCGGGCGAGTCGGGGCGCGTGTCCGGTTCCAAACCCGGTAATATCAACTCCGGCGCGGCCTCGTCCGTCTGCTCCCGCGGGTCGGCTATCGGCTCGACAGCCTCGACGGATACCGGTTCCGGCTCTGGTTGGGCGGCTGGTTTGCGCGGGCGTCGCCCGCGTTTAGGAGAGGCGTCCGGCGTCTCCTCGGGCGTGGCGTCCTGCTCGGGGGCGATCATTTGCGCGACGGGAGGGGCGTCGGTGGTTTCCGTAGCCTCCGCCGCTATCTGCGCTTTCGTCCGCCGGGGGCGGCGCGGTCGGGCACCCGCCGCCGTGGCTTCGGCGGGGGCGGTGTTCGCATCGGACGTTTCGCCCGCTGGCGATTCGTTCGTTTCGGAGCCGCTCGTACGCGACTCTATTCGGGCATCCGTGGTATCCGCGAGCGCGGTATCCACGGTATCTAGGAAGGGGGCGGCGGTTGGCCGACGACGCATGGGTAAAAACTCCTGATCCGTATCTGTTCGGGGGGGGCGCGTCGGGGACGGTCGTCTAGCCGCGGGTCGTGCTTTTCAGGCAACAAACCTGTACGGGCGGCGTTGAACGTGACAAAACAGGTGCGAAACGGCCTCTCACGGACGGGGCGCGAACGCCCTCTCTCGACGGCGTACCGCGCTGGTGCCGCTAACCTTTGGGTTAGTCGGCGATCGCGGGCGCGTCCATCCAACATTGTGTCCGGCACCTCGTCTGTCACGCGCTCTCGCGCCCGACCGGCGGGAACATTTCCCGGCGTGCCCCCACAGCAATGTGCGAGCCATCCGCGCTACTTCGGTCCGTCCCCACGCCGTTCCTTGCTGCCTTTTTTACGAAGCGAATCAGCCTACGGAATGGGTCTCTCATGCGAACCTCGGAAGATCGCGGAAAAATCCGTGAACCGGGGTTGGGAGGAGCCGCGAACGGTTCCCCCTACCGGTTCTGGGTTGAGTATACCACACGCGCGTCCCCCGCGTCAAAGCGTGGGGCGAAGGCGAGCCGACAGGGATGCTACTACTCGCCGCTTTCGCGCTGCTCTTTCGCCGCGATCAACTCGGCGAGCCGCTTCAGGGGCGAATCCAGCACGGACGTGGGGGGCGCGGCGACCTCATCCACCCGCTTGAGTTCCACGCCTTCGGGGAGTACGATCTCGTCACACATGTCATGGCATTCGGCGCGCGTCGGTGCCGCGAGGATGATGTACTGGCGGAGCAGATCGCCGAGGTCGAGGATGTTGCCCTTGATCACCGCGCCTGTCTCGTCGTCGTCCACCGCCCGCACATCGTCGGCGGACTGCCACGCGGAGTTCTCCGCGACCAGATCGAAATCCTCCTCAAGGTCGGTTTCGACTGGCTCCAGAACCGGGCGCAGACATCGGGCGCATTCTATGGAAAGCACTGTCTTCGCGTGCCCGCGCAGGATTAGGGCATCCCCGGTGTTTGTCAAATTTACCTCGCCCGTGATCGGCTCCGCAGTGTCAATCTCATCGCCGGGGCGGCGCGTAACTGAGAACCGGTGTTTATAAAATTGCCCGACGGTGCGGGCGATTTCGGAAATATCGAGTAGCCGGTCGCCGGGCGCGGGAACGCCGCTCATCCCGGCGGTGGGCGCGGTGCCGTGCGCGCTCCGGCCGCCTTTGCGCTCGCTCTTCGCGGGGGCTGCGTCCCCGTCCCGCGCTTCGGGGACCGGGCGCACCCCGCCCTCGACCGGCTCGATCTCGTTGTGATAGGCGAAGCGGGAGCGGCTGTCGCCGGTCGCCGCGTCGGAAATTGGCTTGACGTTCATACGATTATTGTATCGCGGGGGGACAGGTTTTTGTAAAGCCGCGCCGCCTGTCGTTTCGCCCGCCGGTCGGCAAAAGGCGACATTTACCGGATCAGATGGTCACTCTCTGTCTCTCCTCAAGCCACGCGATGGTCTCCGCGATACGCCTCCGTACGTCCTCGCCATGCGCGATGTCGGCTTCGTGAGTCGGCAACTCATCCTTTACCGCGCGGGCGTTTATCTCCATCTGACCCCGCGCGGTTTGGTAGTTCTCGTATAGCGTCGCGTGTTCCGGGTTGTAGCGTCCGAAAATACTACGTCTAGGTGGCGAGGAAAGGTCAATCTTGGACTGCTTGGCAGCGCGCACCACTTTGGCGGCGTCTTCTTTCCAGCGTTTCTGTTCCGAGAGTAGCCGCTCGATCTGGCGGCGCGGGCGGACCAGCCGTTGATCTATCGCCGCGTTCTCGTCCTCCAGTGCCTTCCGCGCGTAGTCGTAGAGAGCGTTCGCCTGGTCAGTCGCGGTACGCACTACCCCGAGTGCCCATGGGTAGGAGAGCGCGGTGGCGTGTCGCTTGAGCAGGGAGCGGGCGTCCTCGACCCCCGCGATCATCTCGGGCGGAGGGGCGACCACGAACCCGGAGCGTTCGGAGACCGTCTGAAGATCCGTCTGGGCGGTCCCGAGGCGGGCGACCGCGGCGGCGGCTCGCCGCTCCCCCTGCTCGAACACCTGCCAGACCGCTTCGGTGATCAGGGGTAACACCGGCGCGAACGCCGTCTCGGCGAACAGGGTGAGTCCCTGACTCGGCTCGGCACCTAGTAGTTCGCGCGCGAACCGGCATGCGTCGTCACTCTTCCCGGCGGCGGCGGCGTACCGGGCGGCGTCCATCAGTATGTCCGGGTCGGATTCGTAGAGCAACACCGCCCGCTGAATGGTGTCGTAGGCTTCGGCGGGTTTGTTCTGCAAAAACTGGAGGTAGGCGCGGTGCCGCTGGCTCAGGTAGTAGAAAACGTCCTGCGTCGCCGAACTGAGTCGGTACGCCTGGTAGAAGGCTTCCTCCGCCTCTGCCGGCTCCGCGCCCTGCTTCCAAAGGACCCATCCGATCTGGAACCAGACGATGTAGTTCCGGTTGCCGATGGCACCTTCCCGCGCCTCGCGGAACAACCCGATGGCATCCTTGAACTCTTCCTGCTGATCGCGGCCTTCGGATACCATCCCGTTCTTCAGGGCGCGGGCGGCTTCTATCAGGAGTTGCGACTCGCCGCCCGCGAACGTCGGGTTACTTAAAACCTGCTCGACTTGCGCGCCGCGCTCGCGCAGTCGGCCAAGGTGCGCGGCGCGGTCGTCCGCTACCGTGTCGGCGGGCGAGAACGCGGCGGTCCCGACCGGGGCGGGGGCGGTCAGCACTGCCCGAAGGGCGGCCGCCGCTCCCGCCTTGTCCTTGCCGCTCAACGGGGCCAGGCTCTCGACCGAGATCGCTCGCCCGGTATCGTGGAGGAAGCGCAGGTACTCGTCGAGCGGGGCGTCATCCGCGTCTCCGGCCGCGACGCGCTCCAGTTGGTACTCGTTATCAATCAAGCGTTCTACCGATCCTTCTCCGGGGGAGGAGGGGAAGTAGCGGTGTAGAAACGGCATAGGCATAAGTGTATCGGTCCTAAATCCCGTCCTGATGCGCGATCAGCCGGGGCGCGGCGCATCCAAAAGCGCGGGCGTGAGAATAATTGGGGGGCGAGCGGACCCGGACGCGGATGGCCGGTTTCGTCTCCCCGTCAATGATTATCCTACCACGGCGTGTATTCCTGCCCGTAGGCGGGCGGGGCGGGTGGGTATTTTTTCACACGTGTCACTTCGGAGTCAGGAGAACGGCGTGCCGCTTACCCCCGACAACGCCCTGGCCGACAATACTCCCGCTTCCGTTAATGCCGCGCGCCGTCTCCAGAACCCAGACGGCCTTTTCCGACGGCACCAGGCACTCGTTCAAGTCCACCGGCGCGGAGCGGAGGCTTACCCACAGCACGGCGCGGCGCGTCCCGCCCGCGCCCGACGCCTCGCCGACTATCGCGCCCCCGTCGTTCACCGCGAAGGCGGCACCGCGCTCATAGCCCGCTAGCACACCCAGGTCGCGTGGCGTCTCGCCCCCCCGCGCGGTCGTGGCGAAGGCGTGAACCGCCCCTGTGCCCGTCTGCGCGTAGCCGACCACCACGCCGCTTTGGCTCACAGCACATGCCGCGCCGGAGTCGCCGCCCAGCGTGCCCAGATCACGCATGCCGCCCTCGCCCGAGTTCCAGACGAACGGGCGGGTGCGGCGGCTGCCGCCCGCGTCGTCCGGCAAGTCTGCTTTCCCGACCACGATACCGGACGCATTCACCGCGAGTGCCGCGCTATACGCCCCCCCGAGCGTGCCGAGATCCCACGTCCGGTTGTCCTGCCACAAGGTCGCGCGGGCGACCGTCGCCCCGCGCGGGTCGCTCCCCCCGCCGAGCGAGGCACCGACCACCGCGCCAGAATCCGCGACCCCCACGGCCCGCGCGTAGCGGAAGCCGGAGGCGGGCGGCAAGTAAATGCGCCGCTTCCCTTTCCAGACGAAGGCGTTCTGCTGGCCGCTCCGGTACGACGTCCGGTAGGCGAAGCCCACGACCGCGCTGTTACCGGCGATAGCGACCGCACGCGAGTGCCGGTAGACGGAGCCCGCCGTCAGATCGCGCGGGTGCCCATCCCATAGGAAGGCGTGCCCACGGGTGCCGAGTGGGAAAACGTGCGCGGTGCCGACCACCTGACCCGCGTCGTTGATCCCGACCGCGTCGCTTTCCCTACCGCCCAGGGTGCCGAGATCGGTGACGGTATAGATGGGCAGACCGGGGGCGGGGAGGACAGTACGTGCCGCCTCCGCCGCGCGGGCGAGCACTGGGCGTAGAGGTAGCAGTGTTGCCGCGCACTGCGCGGTGACGAGGGCGGCCGCTACCCCGCGCCAGACGAGCGGCACGGGACTCGAGGAGGCTTCCATGGACAGGGTGCGCAACCGGCGTTTGATCTGCCGGTACCCGGGTGAGCAGGGCGACGCCATAGCGAGGGCGGGCACCGGGACGCGGGCGCGCTCGGCGACGGAGATCAGCACCGAGGCGTACACGGCCGGCGGCGTGTCGGACGCTTTCACGGCGAGGATGTCGCACGCTTCCTCCCGTGCCGCCGCGATCTCGCCCGCGATCGCGTAGGCGGGGGGCAGAAACCAGAACAGGGCGCGGAGCAGGAACGGCACCGATTCCAGAAGAATATCGCCGCGCCGGATATGCGCGATCTCGTGCGCCAGTACCATCCGCCGTGCCTCTGGGCGTTCGGCTAGGAACGCGGCGGGGAGCACTATTCGGGGGCACCAGGTGCCGATCACGAATGGAACCGACGAGCGCATCGAGACACTCAGCGCCAGCTCGCGGCGGACGCCGATCTTCCACGCCATTGCATGCGCCTCCGCCAGCGTTGCCGCGTGCTCGCAGACCTCAGACTCGCGAATCAGGCGGCGCATTGTGGCCGTCCCTCGCAAGCTCCGCGCGAGTGAGACGGCGACGCCGAACCCGTAGAGCGCGAGGAGGGGCAGGTACCAGGGTGCCATGACCCGCTCGATGATACTATGTATGGATGACACGCCCACCGCGCCCGTGAAGGTGGCGACGTGTTTCGCTGGCTGCGGGGACGGCGAAAAAGGCACGTCACCGGACGCCTCGGCGGGGACTGGGGCGGGCGGCACGGGCGCGAGCCGGCCCGCCCGCGCGACGGTGTTTCGTGCAAGCCCCGTCAGCCGGTAGTAGTGCTCCGCTTTGAGGACGGGGATGCGCAGGGCGGTGACGCCGAGGAGCGCGAACGCGAGTACGACCAGGAACTTCGCGCCGACGAGCCACCAGATCACGAAGCGTACGGGCGCGGTCAACCTACGGAGCAGGCGGCAGGCGGCGAACGCGAACACGGCGACCAGTAGGCCGCCGACGACCGCCTGTCCGAGTGCCATGACCACGTCCCGCGCCATCGTCTGCATCGTTCTTCCCTTGTCACTGGCCCGACACCAGTTTGTAAGACGTTACCGATCTATGTCGGCGACTAATTTGCGTAGCTCGGCCACTTCGGTCGCCGACAAGCCTTCGGGGGTGTCGGCGAGGTAGGCCACGAAGGGCGAGAGCGAGCCGCCCAGCGTGTTGCGCACGAAGTCGCGCACGAGGTTGCGCACAACGGCTTGCGGTGCGACGGTGGCACGGTACTGGAAGGCACCCTCCTCAACGCCGTCGCGGATCAGGTAGCCTTTTTTGCGTAGCCGCTCCATCATCGTCAGCACGGTGGTACGCGCCCGCCCGCGCGGCACGCCCCATTCGTCGGCGACCTCGCGCACGGTGACGGGGGCGCGGCCCGCGATGAAGCGAAGCACTTCTAGCTCCTGGTCGCCGAGTGTCGCGTCGGGGGCGTCCGCTTCGTGAGCGTCCAGTGTCGGGGTTTGGGTAGTCATATTACCTCGTAGTATACGCCGGGACTAACGGGGTAGTCAAATGACGAAATGAATAGGTAGTGGGTAAATACACGGTAAATTGTTTGTATGTTTATAACCCGAATCGGACTATCCGGTGATCATGACAACTTGAATCCTACTCCTGATAGCGTGGCATCCGCAATTTCTTCACTGGACGGCGTGAAGGAAACTCTTATCATGTTGGATACAGGAGGCGAGGTTCCGCACATGGCTGTAGGAGGTGGCGAGGAACATTATGTATGTTATGCAACTTATGACAACAAGATTTTCCACAACCTCGTTATGCCCACCAGGAAAGATGATGTTCATTCCGATGAAATGGTTTATTTAGTGGTTGGAGAGCAGGGAGGGTACTACCATGGTTGGAGTTGTGTAAGCCTCGACATGGTTACCAAGGCAACAAAAACTTTTTCGGAGTTGGGTGAGCTTGATAAAGATTTAGAGTGGCGTGAGGACTAACGTGGGTGCTTCAGTGAATCGTAATTTACGCGGACGCCTCTAATTGGCTGTTATTACCGTCAAATGGCAACGACAAATAATTTGTGGGCATCCTGCCCGCTCGCGTACCGGGCGTTCCGCGCAGTCGTCGGGGCGTGAGCGCTTCCTAGAGGGCACGTTAGGACGCGGCGAGGGGTTTACAGATACCCACGGTTGCTGCGTGATGATGTAATCGCCCCGCTCAAGAAGGGAGGGCGGCTGCACCATGGCTTAGTTGGTTACGCGTCTCTCCGTTTCACTGCGGATTATCCACGGGGAAACCAAGACGACTATAATGCAATCGCCCTGCTCAAGAAGGCGGAACGGGCGACGCATCCGGTGCGATACAGTAGGGTATGCGAACCGCCGGAATCTACCTCCACATCCCGTTCTGCGCGAAAAAGTGTGGCTACTGCGACTTCAACGCGTACTCCGGCTACAAAGACGCGACCAAGGCACGATACGTGGACGCTCTGTGCGCTGAGATCGCGAACCGCTCCGACCCTGCGGCGCGGGTGCCTACCGTCTTCTTCGGGGGTGGCACGCCCACGGTGCTTTCCGCCGCTGATCTGGTTCGCATTCTTGACACAGTCCGTGAGCATTTTGCGCTGGACGCGGACGCCGAAATCTCCACGGAGGCGAACCCGTCCGACGCGGACGAAGGCTACCTACGGACGCTACGGGCGGCGGGGTTCAACCGGCTGTCGTTCGGCGTGCAGACCTTCGACGACCGCCTTCTGAAGATGATTGACCGGGTTCACACCGGTGGCGACGCCGAACGCGCGGTCGCGGCGGCGAAACGCGCCGGGTTCGCGAACATCTCCCTAGATTTGATGTTCGGGTTGCCGCGCCAGACGGTGGCTGATCTGGACCGCAGTCTAGATGCCGCGTTCGCGTTGGAAATCCCGCACCTTTCTATATACGGCTTGATCGTGGAGGAGCGGACCCCGTTCTACGCGCGGCGCGAGCGGGGACAGTTGCCACTCCCGACGGAATCAGTGGAGGTGGCGATGTTCGCCCGCGCCATGCAGCGTACCGCTTATGCCGGGCACCGCCGCTACGAGATCTCGAACTACGCGCTACCCGGATACGAGTCGCGTCACAACCAGATCTACTGGCGCAACGAGTCCTATTTCGGATTCGGCGCAGGCGCGGCGGCGTATATTGACGGGGCGCGGAGTCTGAATGAACTCCACCCGGTGCGCTACATCGAGCGTTGCCTCGCCGGGCAGATCCCCACGGTGGAGAGCGAATCGCTCGCGCCGGAGGCGGCGATGGGCGAGACGATGATGGTCGGGTTGCGTCTCGCGGACGGCGTTGAGTTAGCGCGGTTCCGCGAGCGGTTCGGGGTGGAGGTGACGACGTATTTCGCGGACGCCGTGTCGCGCCATATTGCCGGCGGCTTGCTCGAAGACACCGGAACGCATTTGCGCCTGACCGAGCGCGGCGTGTTTTTAGCATCGGAAGTAATGGCGGAGTTTGTCTGATACTGAGATTAGCGGGACCACATTCTTATGAGCAATCTGTTACGTCTGTTTTGTCGGGACGCTTCCGAAGTACCGAACATCGCGTACCTGCGCGAGAACGCTGATTGGGGGCACCATATCGTGCTGGAGTTTCCTGATTTGGGGGTGCAACGGGTGGCGAACACAGAGACAATTACTATGCTGTCGGCGGGTCTGTCGGACCACTCGGTTTTTAACTCGGGAGGGAGTAACATAACGGTTCTCCGCGTATTGAGCGAAGGTGATGTGCACGAGCACGAGCCCGCTATTCTTCGTGCGGCGCAATGCTTCTGGGCGGACGCGACGGCTATTGCCACACGCCTAGCAGAAACTATTGGGGTGCCGCTGGGATCGCTTGACGACTGGTACGATTTCGAGCCGGACGATGGCTTCGTTGACATGGAAGACTGGCGGTACGAGTTTCATGGTCAGCACTGCAGATTCGTCAGTAAAGTGGCGGGGCAAATTCTTGAAGTAGGCATCAGTTGCGGCCTGGAGTTCGGAGTTCTTGCCCCTTACTTCTTTGTGGAGTATGTAAGAAGCACAGAAGCGCATAGTCATCTGGCACCCTTCTTGCGGGACTACCAATCGAGTTTGCGAACACTAAAAATCATGGAACGCCGTGGCACCTTGCGGCGCATCTTTGGCGAAGTGGGACGAGCACATTCCGGTCTCGTCGCCTACTAAACGAAAGAGACAAGGCTCTCGTCAGTCCTTGTTCGGCTTGCCACCGGAGGCGACCGTCACCCCCTCGTGGCGGTCCCGTTCAACCCGCTGATACGCTGGTCTGCCCTCTACCTCCCCGCCGCTGCCCCCCGCAATGCCGCGATGCCGCCGGGGACGCCGCTCGCGTGGTGGAACACGTATGACCCAGCGACGAGCACGTCCGCGCCGAGTTCGACCAGATTTCCCGCCGTTCGCTCGTCCACGCCGCCGTCCACCGAGATCAGGAACGACGCGCCTTCCCGCTCGCGGAGCCGCGCGATGTCGCCGATCTTGTCGCCCGCCGCCGGTAGGAACTTCTGCCCACCGAAACCGGGGTTGACCGTCATCACGAGCACCACGTCCACGTCGTCGAGCACGTAGAGTAGCGGGTCGAGCGGGGTGGCGGGGTTGAGCGCGACGCCCGCCTTACGCCCGAGGGCGCGTATCGCCGCGAGCGTGCGTTGCAGGTGCGGGGTCGCCTCGGCGTGAACCGTGATCAGGTCCGCGCCCGCCGCCGCGAACGGCTCGATGAAGTCGTACGGGCGCTCGACCATCAGGTGGACATCGAACGGGGTGGTCGGGTGGTCGTCGCGCAACGCCTTCAGTAGGTCGGCCCCGAAGGACAGGTTCGGCACGAAATGTCCGTCCATCACGTCGAAATGGAGCCAGTCCGCGCCGCCGTGGACGCACTGCGCTGCGCCGTCAGCGAACCGCGCGAAGTCGGCGGCGAGCAGGGAAGGCGAGACACGAATCTGGCCCGGCGCGAGGGGCAACAGATTCGGGCTACTCTCGTCACGGGGCGGCGCGGAAACCGCCATCGGTGGCAAACTCATGGTGCTTTTTCTCCAGAACCGGGCCACGGCGGCCCGAGTAGTGTTTGTTGTAAAACGTCGTTATCGTAAACGCGGAAGGTGATCTTGTTGCCGTAACCGGTCACATCGAGCGGCACTTTATCTCCCGCCTTGTGCTCCTCGGTGATCAGCGTCCTCAGCCCCCGGCTGTCGGTGACGTCAATCCGGATGATGTGCGAGTTGGCATCCGAAGGCACGTCGTACTCCACGGTGAGCGCGGATTTCTTCTCGCTGTCCGGGACCACTTCCGCGCCGCCCGTGTTTGTGTCCGGCGACGGGTCGGGTAGCGGCGTCGGGTCTATAATTTGGGGGACCGGCTCGGGGCCCTTGGAGATCGTCAGGTCAACGCGGGTGCCGCGCTGCCGGTTCTCCCCGGCGGGAGGCACCTGTTGCATGATGTTGCCCCGCTCCGTGAGGACGTCCCACTCCTTCTTTTTGTCGCCGACCGTTAGCCCCTCCCGTTCGAGCACCTGCCGCGCCTTATCGAACGACATGTTCTCGACGTCGGGCACCGTCACCATGCGCGGGCCTTTGGAGACCCAGATGGTGACCTTCTTATTTTCGCGGATGTGACGGCCCGGTTCGGGGCGCATCTGGTAGATCGTGTCTTCCGAGTACTTGTCATTGAACTGCTCGCTGACGATCTCGACCAGGAACTTGCGTTCGACGGCGAGTGTTTTCGCTTCGGTGAGCGATTTACCGACCAGATTAGGGACGATCACGTCGTTGGGCGGTTCGAGCGCGAGGAACGTCAGGTAGACGACGTACCCGACGGTCGCCGCGAGCACGGTCGCGAGGAACAGGTTGAGCGGCAACAGCCAGTTGAACGAGTGCTTCGCGCGCTTGGGGGTTGGCATGGCTACGGACAATATCTCTTCCTCCACGGCGTCGTCGGTGACACCCTGCGTTTCTTGGGTTATGGTCGGAAGCACGGCGGCTCCCTCCCAGGTAGCGATCGGTTCCGCCCGACCCGTGACCGTCTCCGCCGGGGTGGGTTCCGGGACCTCTGGCGGGGGCAGTTCTACTTTCGGCTCGGGTGGGGGCGCGCTCTTCGGCGGGCCGACCGGCATAACGGCCGTGCCGTCCTCGTCGAACGTTTCCCGGAGGGAGCGCGCGGACGGGGTGGTGGGGCGGGCGTCGCCGTCGAGCGGCGACCAGGCGAGGGAGCACCCGTACCGGAGGGCGTCCCGGATCGCATGTAAGTCGCCTAGCAAGGTGGCGGGCGAGTCGTACCGATCTGCGGGGCGTTTCGCGAGCAGCTTGCGCGTGACTCCGTCCAGGGCATTCGGTAGCGACGGCGACGCCACGTGGGGCGAGGGCACCGGCTCCGTCGCGTGGCGACGCGCGATGGCGAGGGCGTCCCCGGCGGCGGCGAACGGCGGCGACCCGGTGAGCATCTCATAGGCGATTACGCCGAGCGCGTAGAGATCGCCGCTTATTGTCGCCGCGCCAGTCGCCCAGACTTCCGGGGCGGTGTAGGGGGCGGCGGGGAGCAGGAGCGCGGAATCATCCGCCGCCGCGATGAACTGCGCTTCGGCGACGCCCCAGCGCGTGATCCGGAGCGGTTTTTCGGGTCCGGTGAGTACGTGTTCGGGCCGGATGTCGCCGTGACACAGGTTGCGTTCGGCGGCGTATGCCAGGGCGTCGGCGAGGTTAATCAGCACATCCACCGCCACTGAGGGGGCGAGCGGCGCGTCCCGCGTGATCCGCTCCTGGAGGTCGTCGCGTTCCGCGTCCTCGACGAAAAAGAAGGCGACCCCGAGTAATTCGTCCGCGCCCGCGTCGGTCGGTCGGGCGATGCCGACGTGTGACAGCCCGAGCACATCCCCGACCCCAGTTCGGAGCGCGGCGATGATCTCCTCGTTGTCGGCATATTCTGGCAACAATACCCGCGCAAGCACCGGCTTTTTCTGCTCCCTGTCCTCCGCGTCGAAGTCTGCGAAGAGTATGTCAGTGCCCCTTATGTCGCGTATCGTGTAACGCCCTCGCAACGTTTCGCCGATCAATGCGTGAGGGGACACCACCCGCCGCGCGTTAGTCTCCGGCATGGCTACCCCCGGCGGCGACCGATTGGGCGGCGACCGGACGGGCGATGACCCGGAGCACGAACCCCGCCACGGCGATCAGCAGGAGGACCGCGTAAGGGATGACGGATTTCGGCAGATCTACGGGCGTACCTCTCGCCGTCTGGTAGGTGAGAGGTACGTCCGTAATACCGAAATACGGGGCAAGCGCCGCGCCCGCCCCCCAGAGGAAGACGGCGCAGATGTATATATCGCGCAAAACGGGCATAGGTGTTCGCTTCCCGTTTTATCATATCGGGCGCGGGGCGGCTAAACCGGAGCCAGTACGAGCGCGGTACGGGCGGGTAGATAAAGATAAACGCTCTGCCCGCGTCCGTTAAACCATCCGGGGTGTAGCGGGCAAACGGTGTCCGGATCGACTCGCGCGAAGCCGCCGAATGCCTCGCGGTCGGTGTCCAGTATCAGCATGTAATCGCCGGGGTCAGGCACCGGTATCCGGTACCCGGCGAATGACTCGGTCGGGTGGAAGTTCATCGCGAACACCAGCGGCCCCCGGCGAAACACGAGTACCTTGTCGCCCTCGTTGAGCGCAAGTTGCTCGATCAACGGGTCGGGTAACAGGTTAAAGTGCGCGTCGAGCAACTGTAGCGCGGCGTCGAAGTTTTGTAGACCGCCGTAGCGCAGATCATCCCGGTCCGCGAGCGACCACTGGCGGCGTGCGTGCCCGAACGAGTTCTGGTTGCCCTCGCGGGGGAAGTCCACCCACTCCGGGTGCCCGAACTCGTTCCCCATAAAGTTGAGGTAGCCCTCGCCCGCGAGGGCAAAGGTCGCGAGCCGGATCAGTTTCAGGAGCGCGATGCCCCGGTCAATGACGAGGCTTTTGCTCTCCCTGCCCATGTTCCGGTACATCTCCGCGTCCATCAGGCGAAACGCGAGCGTTTTATCACCGACGAGTGCCTGATCATGTGACTCGACATAGCCGATGTGTTTCTCGCTCCAGCGGCGGTTGACCAGCGTCCGGTAGATCTCGCCGATGTCCCAGTCCTCGTCGCGCCGCTCCTTGACCAGTTTCACCCAGAAGTCTGGGATGCCCATCGCGAGGCGGTAGTCGAAGCCGACGCCGCCTTCGGAGACGGGGCGGGCTATCCCCGCCATCCCCGAAACATCCTCGGCGATGGTGATCACGCCCGGACGGACGACGTGCGCGAGTTCATTCGCCAGTTGCAGATACAGCACCGCGTCCTCTTCGGTGCGCGGTGGGAAGTAATCGGCGTAGGACGCGAACGGGGCGATCAACCCGTGGTCGTGATACAGCATGGACGTCACGCCGTCGAAGCGGAAGCCGTCGAAGCGGAACTCCTCCAGCCAGAAGCGAACATTCGAGAGCAGGAAGCGTCGCACCTCGTACTTGCCGTAGTCGAACAGGAGCGAATCCCAGGCCGGATGTTGCCCGCGCTCCCCGGCATGGAAGTACTGATCGTCGGTGCCGTCGAATCGGTTCAACCCCTCGTTGATGTTCTTCACCGCGTGGCTATGTACCAGATCCAGAAAGACCATGATTCCTAACCCGTGCGCCTCGTCAATGAGTCGCTTGAGCGATTCCGGCGTCCCGAAGCGTGACGAGACCGCGAAGAAGGACGAGACGTGGTATCCGAACGACGCGTAGTAGGGGTGCTCCTGTATCGCCATCAACTGCACGGCGTTGTAACCGAGTGCTGCGATACGGGGCAACACCGCCGTCCGGAACTCGTCGAACGAGCCGATCTTCCCGGCCTCTTGCGCCATCCCGACGTGCGCCTCGTAGATACGCAAGCCCTGCCCGTCGGGGCGGCTCGGCGTCGCGTTCCGAAAACTATACCCGGCCCCCGCGCTTTCGGGGAGCCAGACGCGGGCGGTGAAGTCGTGCGTCCGCAGGTCGGAGACCACACGCCGCGCGTAGGCGGGGATGCGATCCCGGCGCGAGCCGTCCGCGCCGACCACGTGTACCTTGACCGGGGCGTCGTGTGCGATCCGCGTGGCCCCGGCGGTGTCCGACGCGAAAAGGCTCCAGGTGCCGTACTCATCGCGGACGAGCGGGTGTGCGTCGCGGTCCCATTGGTTGAAGTCCCCGATCAGGTGGAGGGATTGCGCCCCCGGTGCCCATTCCCTGTACCATACGCCGGGTTCGCCCACCGATTCACCGCGATTGAAGCCGAAATAGCGGTGTCCGGTCGAGATGTCGCCGGTCAGCCCGCCGCTATCGCCGAAGGACGCGAGCGTCTCGTTGGCGCGCCGGATGCGCTCCCGGATGGCGTCCGTGAACGGAGCGAGCCATGAGTCAACGCGGACGAGTCCCGGCACCCCGCCCTCGTCGGAATCCTTAATTCCCGTCAGGTGTTTTCCTGCCATTCATAGAGGCGCGTGCCGCTCCAGTGGTCGTGCCAGGTCAGTTTCTTCCGGTCCCAGATCATCCAGGCGAACCCGAGGAAGAACGGCAGGGCGGACAGTATCTGGAACAGAGTGCGGAAAAGTGCCTGCTGGATCGTGACGATGTGCCCGTCGGGTTGCAGGCAGATCACGCCGCAGAGGCGGTGCCCGATGGTCTGCCCCGAGAGCGCGACCGGTAGAAACAGGTACAGGGGCAATCCGAGCAGGATGGCGAATCGGAGGAGGTAGTAGGCGACCGGCTGGTTCTGCGCCGTGCGCAGGAAGTCGAGTGCGCCGCCGGTGAACAGCCACAGCGCGATCACCACCACTGCGGCGGTCCCCAGCATCACGCCCATATCCACCAGGGCAGCAAAGAAGCGGCTGTCGAAGTTCGCGATCGGTACCTTTTCGGTGTCGAGCACCGCGAGTTTCTCGTAGTCCTCGTCGTAGGACTGGCGCACCGCCGTCGCGGGCGCGCAACCATCGCAGTAGTCAATCCCGTTGACGCCGACGCCGCAAGCCGCGCAGAGCCGGCTCCCGCACAGGGCGCAGGAGGTGCTGGCTTCCCGGTTCGCGTGGACGTAGCACGCGATCTTGCCCTTCATCGCGGCGGGATGCAGGGCGCGTTTGCAACGGAGGCAGGTATCGCCTCGGTTATCGTTTTGTGTTCCACACTGCGGACAAACCACGGGACTTGCTCCTTCTCGAGAGTCGTTACACCGACATGCGGGGCGGCGTTTCCCGTTTATATTCGTCGGGGGGAGGCACTCCTCCTGCCCCGCGCGCATCATTACGTGTCTGTTTTTGCCGACACCGGAATCAGCGCGAGTTCGAGCACCGTGTCGGCGTTCTTGACCGGCGTGAAGCGCAACGCTTTGCGGACATCCTCGGGGAGTTCGTCCAGATCCTTTTCGTTCTCCCAGGGTATCAGCACTTCGGCGATCCCCGCGCGGTGCGCGGCGATCACTTTTTCCTTGATCCCGCCGACCGGGAGCACCTTGCCGCGCAACGTGATTTCGCCGGTCATGGCGATCTCCTTATGTACCGCGCGGCCCGTGACCGCCGACGCGAGTGCGGTCGCCATCGTGATCCCGGCGGAAGGCCCGTCTTTGGGCACGGCTCCGGCCGGGACATGGACATGGAACTCCTTGCCCGTAATCGCGCCCGGCTCGAGGCCGAGCGAGGTCAGGCGCGAGCGCACGAACGTCCACGCGGCCTGCGCGGACTCCTTCATGACATCGCCGAGTTGACCCGTCAACACCAGGCGCGGCTCCGCGGTCGCGGCGGCGGCGGGGATCACGGCGACCTCGATAGTGACGGTATCCCCGCCCGCTTCGGTGTAAACAAGCCCCGTGACCGCCCCGACTTCGTCCGCCTCCTCGGCGACACCCCAAGCGTGTCGCTTCCCGCCCAGGTAGCCCGGAATCGAATCGGAAGTGATGGTGGTCACGTCTATCACCTCATGCGCGGCGACCTTGCGGGCGACCTTGCGGGCGATGGAGCCGATCTCGCGCTCGAGATTCCTCACGCCCGCCTCGCGCGTGTACTCCCGAATCAGCCTGCGGAGCGCATCGGACTCGAACCGGAGCAGGTCGGTGTTCAGCCCGTTGTCCTTCGTCGACTTGGGCACTAGATAATCGCGCGCGATTTCCAGTTTCTCCGATTCGATGTAGCCCGAGAACGCGATTACCTCCATGCGATCCCGCAGGGCGTGCGGGATCGTGTCGGTGGTGTTCGCCGTGCAGACGAACAGGACGTCCCGTAGCGAGAACGGCACTTCGAGGTAGTGATCCGCGAACGTGTCGTTCTGTTCCGGGTCGAGTGCTTCGAGCAGGGCGGACGCGGGGTCGCCGCGAAAATCCTGCCCTATCTTGTCAATCTCGTCCAGCAGGAAGACCGGGTTCCGTACTCCGGCCTGTTTAATCCCTTGAATGATGCGCCCCGGCATCGCGCCGATGTACGTGCGTCGGTGCCCGCGGATCTCGGCCTCGTCGCGCACGCCGCCGAGCGACATCCGGTGGAACGACCGGCCGAGGGCGCGGGCGACCGACTTGCCGAGCGACGTCTTGCCCACTCCGGGGGGGCCCACGAAGCAGAGGATGGGGGATTTGGGGACCGGGTCTTCCTGCTCGCCGAGGAGTTTGCGCACAGCCAGAAACTCCAGGATGCGCTCCTTGACCTTCGGCAACCCGTGGTGGTCTTCGTTCAGAATCGCCTCCGCCCGCGCCAGGTCGAGGTTGTCTTCGCTACGCTTGTTCCACGGCATGGCGATTAGCCAGTCGAGGTAGTTGCGGATGACGCCCGACTCGGGGGACGCGGACGGGGTACGCACGAACCGGTCCAGCTCCTTCGAGGCGCGTTCTTTGACGGCTTCCGGCATCCCAGCCGACTCTATCTTCTCGCGGAGTTCGCCCACGTCGCCGCTGTCGCCCGCTTCCGAGCCGTCGCCGAGTTCCTGGCGGATCGCCTTCATCTGCTCGCGCAGGATAAACTCACGCTGATGGTCGCCCATCTCCTTTTCGACGCGGGAGCGGATGTTCTTCTGCACTTCGAGTATCTCATTTTCTTTGCGGAGCACGATGGCCAGTTTATTGAGCCGATCACGTATCCCGAAGGTTTCGAGCAGTTTCTGCTTGTCGCCGACCGAGATGTTCAGGTAAGGGATGATCGTGTCAGCCAGCCGGGCAGGTTCGGAGACGTGTAACACGCCTGCCATCACTTCGGGGGGGATTTGTCGCCCCTCGTTCACAAGCCGCTCGAACTCGGTCACGATGCTGCGCACCGTGGCTTCTAGCTCGACGTTCTCGATCTCCGGTATCGCGACCACGGGTTGCACCCGCACCATGAAAAAGGGGTCGGTTTGCAAGAACTGATCCAGCCGCAGACGAGGCCCGCCTTCCAGCATGACGCGCACCGTGTCATCGGGGAGCCTAAGTACCTGGAGTACGTCGGCGGCGATCCCGATGGGGTGGATGTCGTCGGGACCGGGATCTTCGTTCTCGACGCTTTTCTGCGTGGCGAGCATGATCCGACGGGGGACGCCCGGCTCGCCGTCGAGCGCGGATTCCAAGGCGTTAAGCGATTTATCCCGGCCGATAAAAAGCGAGAAGATCATGTGCGGGAAGTATACCGTGTCCCGCACGGGGATCAGGGGCAATATCTGGATAGGAGCCGCGCGATCCGGCCGGCCTTTGACGCGACGGACGCGGCGCGGCGGAGTGCCCGGCTTTTCCCGTCCGGCCTTCGCGACGACTGGCTCCTCAATGTCCGGCGCGATCATCTCGAAGTCGGAAATCCGCGCGAGTTCCTCGGGCATCACCGCGTCGAACAGATCATCGAGCGGCGCGGTTGTGTCGGGGCGGCTCGCGGCGGCGGGCTTAGTTTTTGGCGAACGGTCAGAGGGCATGAGTGTGAAAAACGGTTCCTTTACAACCGCTTATTGTATCGGAAACCGCCGCGTTCGGCTACCGTCGTAGACATCAGGACTTCGGGAAGTGACTTAAAGAGGTGATGAAGTCCCCCGGATTGTGTCGCGGTTCCGGGGACCGGCGGTGGAAGCGTTGCCGCCAGTTCCACCCCACTCGGGTACATCTAGGGCGAGCGCATCTAAATTGTCGGCCACCCCGGTTTGGTCGGGCGGTCGGAGTGACTACCCCGGTTCGGTAGGTCGGGCGGGTGGTGCTGGTCATGTGGA
>JAYUUO010000032.1:0-6001 GCA_043754515.1 Armatimonadota bacterium | reverse complement strand
ACCGCCGGTGCGTTCTTCGATGGTGCCACTGTAGACTGTTTAGCTGGCACTGCTTGCGTGGCCTGATTTGCTTCTTCCGCTTTGTTGCTACAGCCAGTGACCACGACCAGAGCGAGGGAAGCGAACACCACGACGACCGGGATTGATGCTACACTACTACGCTTCCTGGTCATTAATTTACCCCCGGTTGGTAGTCAGGGCGGGTTAGAACTCGGTGGCAACCTGTGTACCAGCTGCTGGAACCGTAGCCGGTCATGTTGTACTGCGTATGTGTGTCCGTGTAAGGATCTGTGTCATTCGGCGCGAATGTTCTACCGACTGCCGTCCATTTGACATGCCCGTCCGCGAACCCACGGTTCTGACCTTGACTGTGTACCCACATAGTTGATTGCTTGGACACATAATATCCATGATCGCGCCAACCGTTTACAGTCGGTGCCGCGCAGACCGCGCCTGCATTAGCCGGATAGGAGACCGGGGGGGTGAATTGGCAACTCTGATTCGGGTCGTCGCAGTTCAAGAAAGGCCAAGTGAACCCCCCACCTTTTATCGCGCCTTTACCCTGAACTTCAGAGAACATTACAATGCTTGCTGGAGTCGCAACGCTCCCCATTGGCGCGTTATGCAGGTCACCGTTATACACGTAGGAGCTTATGGCGGGTTGCTTACCATTATTGAGAAGGAATGGTACGCCCGCAGCACTGACAGAAACATCTGTGCCCCCGCTCGCCGGGTTGCCATCTATAACACTGGCAGAAGGACAAGAACCTATCGCATAGGATTTGACGTAGACTTGTAGCGAGTTAGCCCAAACGCTGCTGTAAGCCGCGAGGAGCGGCTTGTTTGCAACAACACCCGAGCGGAAATCGGCGGGATAGTTGAAAATATACCCACGCATCCAGCCTGTCGCCGGGTAAAAACCCATACCCAATGGGTAGGTCTCGTCGAAGTCTTGGACGTACTGTATGGTCGCGGTTGACCATTGCTTCATGTTGGACAAGCACGACGCCGACCGCGCTTTCTCGCGCGCCTGTGCGAAGACGGGGAACAGGATCGCGGCGAGGATCGCGATGATCGCGATCACCACGAGCAGTTCGATCAGGGTGAAACCTGCGCTCCGCCCCGTGAGGGTATGAAACCGTGTATTAGTCATAATTTTCCTTCCAAAACGGTATTTATAATGTGGCAGAGCCTTCCCTGCCCAAGGTTATCATGAGGAATCTCCGGACGCTGTTTTGATTGACATCATACCTTCGTCTGGTTTAACAAACGACACCGTTTGTTATTGCGAGACTTTATCACCAGATTTATTGCATGTCAACCTAAATCGAGAAGAAAATGGCGAGATTGTGGAAACGGTTCGCCGAAAGACGAACACGCGTACGCACCCGGACACCGGAACAGGAACTATAGCAACAATACGCACTTCTCTTCAAAACTGCCGCAGGAAGCGCAAATCACTATCGAGAAGCAGGCGCAGATCGTCAATCCCATGCCGGATCATCGGCATGCGGTCAATCCCGAGGCCGAACGCGAACCCGGTGTACCGCTCGCTGTCTATCCCCGCCCGCGCCAGGATGTTCGGATGCACTAGCCCCGCGCCGCCGAGTTCCAGCCACCTGTCCCCCCACCGGATCGCGACCTCGACGCCAGGCTCCACGAACGGGAAGAAGTCGGGGCGGAAGCGCACCGTCACGCCGTCGCCGAACATCCCCCGCGCGAACTCTGCCAGCACGCCCTTCAGGTCGGCGAGCGAGATGCCCTCGTCCACGCAGAAGCCGTCCACCTGGTGGAACGTGTGCGAATGTGTCTCGTCAATATCGTCGCGCCGGAAGCAACGACCGATCATCGCGTTGCGGAACGGCGGCGTGGGGCGCGTCTCGAAAATACGCCCTTGCAGCGACCCCGTGGTATGCGTGCGCAGGAGCCGCGCGCCGGGAACACCGACCGGCGTTCCGTCAATATAGAACGTGTCCTGCTCATCCATCGCCGGGTGATCGGGCGGATAATTGAGCCAGTCGAAATTGTAGAGATAGTCCTCGACATCGGGACCGTCCACGAACTGGAAGCCCATCCCGATCAGGACCCGCTTGACGTCCGTTATCGTGGAGGACAGCGGGTGCATCCGGCCCGGCGGCAACGCGCGACCGGGCAGGGTGACGTCAATCGCTTCCGCCCGCTCCCGCGCCGCCCGCTCAGACGCATTGAGACCGTCCCGCCGCCCGGCGAGCGCGGCCAACACCCGATCCTTCGCCTCGTTCAACGCCTGCCCGAACAACGGTTTTTGCTCACTGGACAGGGCACCGATCCCGCGTAAAAGCCCGGTGAGCCGACCCGCCTTGCGCCCCAAAAAGGCGTTGTCGAGTTCGTCCAGCGTTTTCGTGTCCGTCGCGGACGCGATGGCGGCGACCGCCTCGGCTTCGATCTGTTGCAGTTCGTCGGTCATTGGTTAAAGTTCGGGGGGTGAGGTTCGGGGTGACCCGGCAAGATGATCGGGGGCGGGCGGATCACCCGCCCGCCCCTCTACTACCCTACATGCCGCTCAGGCGACCGCGAGCATCTCCACCGGCACCGCGTTCAGGTCGGGCGCGATGCCGACCTGCGACAACACCGTGTTGAAGGCTTGCGGGTCACGGATCGCCATATCAGACAGCACCTTGCGATCAAGCTCCGTGCCGGACCGGGTGAGCGCGGCGATAAAGACTGAGTACGTGGTGCCGACGGCGCGGCACGCCGCGCTGATACGCGTGATCCACAGTTTGCGGAACTCGCGCTTCTTGTTGCGGCGGTCGCGGTAGGCGTAGTTGCCCGAACGCTGTACCGCCTCGTTCGCTGTCTTAAACAGGTTCTTCTTACCGCCGAAGTAGCCCTTAGCAGCTTTGATAATCTTCTTGTGGCGTTTGTGGGACATCATCCCACGTTTGACGCGTGGCATAGTATACAATTCTCCTTCGGGCGCGACGCATGGAAAGCCTGTTCCCGTGTCGCTGTTGCATCCCGACGGTCAACCCGCACGTGTTGGATTTTTGGTGTGCGCGGGCAACCGGTGTTAAGGAATGGCGCGGGCATACACTACGTCGAACGCCGGAAGATCGTTGATCCCGGCACCGACAGCACCCGGCCCCGTTCCTAGTAGTTAGAGCCGTAAGGCAGTTGTCGGGCGACGGCTTTTTCCTTGCCCTTGTACAGCGCGGACTCCGCGTACAGACGGCGGCTCTGGCCACCGCTCTTGCTGATCATGGAGTGTGCGCGGCGGGTGTGCCGGTGCATTAGTTTGCCGGTCGCGGTTTCGTGGAACCGCTTCACCGCCGACTTGCGCGTCTTCATTTTGACTTTCATTTTGTTTCGTTTGCTCCTTTCCGTAGCGTTTCAGTTAAAAATTGTGTTCGTTAAAAGGGCCAGACAGACAACTTCGGCACCTTCTGTACTCCGGCGGGCGGCGTGAACGTAAAGGTCTCGGACGCGGGCATTTTCGCCATTGAGCGCACCGTCTCCGTGATGACGAACTTCCACTCGCCCTGTCTACCGCTCAACTGCATCCCCACGAACCCCCCAGTTACGGGACTGATCGTCATCCGCGCCTCGAAGCCGTTCGTGTCACTCGCGATCGAGCGCATCACGATCAGCCGTTGCCCGTCACTGCCCGGCCCCGACTCTAGAATCAGCCCGCCGTTTTTCAGTGCGCCCAGGTAAGCCGCGACGCCCGCGGCGTCCAGCGGCAGGTCGTCCGGGTAGGACGAGTCGCCGGACGCGATCAGCCCGCAGACGACGCCGATCACCGGCATGGCGAAGTCCTTCTGGAACGCCTCCACCGTCTGCGCCGCGTACTGCTTGGTGTCGGGGCAGTAGGTGTACACCTTCTTGCCGTCGCCGATCACCTGAAACTTCGCGGCGGGGGTCTTGCCGTCCTCGTCCAATAGCACCACTTCGGAGCGGAACTTGCCGGGAAATGTGCCCGTCACGCGCACTGTCTCGTTGATCAGGAGCACGACCCCGCCACCGGTTCCCTTGACTTTCAGATCCGATGTTAGCAGGAATGGGGTCCTCCGCACGGCGTCCGACGCTTTCCGGAGCATCGTCAGATCATCCACGGTCGGCACCCCGAGAGTCGGTGCCACGGTTACCGCGGTCGGCGGCTTAGTATTCGTCGCGTCTTGTGGTGCCGCCCTCGCCAAGAGAGTCGTGCCCTGTATTACCGCCAGCGCGACCGCGCTTATGAGACAAAACCGACGCATTTTTGTATACCTTCCGCCAAAGAATCGCGCGGCGCAAAGCGATCACACGCCGGGCGATTATATCGGCTTTCACGCCGTTTGCAAACAGTTCCGTTCCCCCGCGTTGGCGGGCGGGGCGAAACCCGCGCGACCGCCCCCGCCCGTGGCCGAAACCCGCGCGGCCACGGCGGGGACGCGGCCCCCCACGCCAACGTAGGGCGCGCTATAATAACCGCCTATGTTTCGCCCCCTTCCGCCCGCCCCATACCTCTTATTTGTAGCACTTCTTGCGCTAGCGACTCCGGCACACGCGATCCTCACCCTCGGCAACGACGGACGGCTCCTATTGACCGACACCGGCAACCGCGCGGGGAACGGTGCCTCGTTTCTCGGGAAGTGGGGCAACTTCATCGGAACCGCCATCGCGCCGCGCTATTTTCTGACGGCGGCGCATGTCGGCGGGGGTATCGGCGACGCTTTTGTCATGGATGGCCGGAAGCACGTAGCCGACCAGGTGATGGTCATACCGGGCACGGATCTCGCTATCTGGCGCGTCCGGGATGATCTTCCCCGGTGGGCACCACTCTACGACAAGCCGGACGAACCAGGCAAAGAAGTGATGCTGTACGGGCGCGGGTGCGCGCGAGGCCGTCCGCTGATCGTGGCGAGAACGCCGCGCGGCTGGCTCTGGGGCGGGGAGGACGGCCGATTTTCCTGGGGGCGTAACCGGGTGGCCGGGATCGCGAAGATTCCCGGCAACGACGAGGTGCTGGCGTTCGCGTTCGACCAGGGCGGCGGCGACGAGCGCGGCACGGTCGGCAAAGGAGACAGCGGGGGCGCGGTGTTCATGCAAGACGCCGCGACGTGGAAACTCGCCGCGGTTATATATGCCTCGGGAGGACAATACAGCCGCGTCGCGGAAGGGCGGAAACCGTTCATGGCGGCACTCTATGACGCGCGCGGGTTGTACCAGAACGTCGGCGGGGCGTGGACGCGGCTCGATCCCGATGCCAGCGAACCCGCGCCGACGCTGGCGTTCGCCACTCGAGTCTCACCCCACATCACGGCGATCCGGAGGATCATCGGTACGCGCGAGTCGGGCGCGACGCATCTTCCCCCGTCCCCGTCTCGGATGCTGGCGGTCGGCGCGGCGGCGGTTCTGCTACTAGTCGGTGGCTTCCTGTATTTACGCGCCCGTCAGAGTGGGCGTCTTTGACCTTCCCGATCCGTGGTACCATAGGCGAGAATTACTGGAGAACCCGCGCTGATGCTTTCACGTTGCACCTGTATCGCTCTTTACACCGCCGCTACGACAGCGATGTGCCTGACATGTACTATCCCGGCGAACGCGGTTGTGCGATATGGCAGCCCCGACCGCAAGTACCTCGCCCCGACCGGCGAGTACGCGAGCATCGCCTATGGCATCATCGGGCTGGCCCCAGACAACACCTATGTCAATCCCGCCTGGCCCATCTCTCCCAACTGGGCACTTCGCGCAAATCATGTTACGGCGAACCGCATTGGGTACGACATAGACCAAAATGGTTCCCCCCACCGCGTCATTGGGGCGATCCAGGTAGCGGGAACCGATCTCGAACTGATCCAGGTAGACCAGCCGTTTTCGAGCTTCTTTAACATGTATAACGGGAGCGATGAGATCGGGAGGGAGGCCGTGATGTACGGCACCAGCGGCCCCGACAAGAGGGATAAAATCTTCTCCGGCCTCACGAGCCGCTTCAACGGGTGGACGCTAGGCGGCGGTGGACCAGCGGTGCCGCCAGGTCCGG
>JAYUUO010000031.1:0-6031 GCA_043754515.1 Armatimonadota bacterium | reverse complement strand
TCGAGCCGAACGAGGGCACCGACTTCCGGGCCATGACCGACGCGAAGAACGTCGTGGTCAAGTTCCCCGGTGCCCCCGATGATAAATACACCGAGCGGGAGCCGGGCGTCGCGGACGCCCTGCCCGCGCCGAAGGACAATTAACCCCATGCTGAATATCGTTGTGCCGATGGCGGGCCGCGGGAGCCGGTTCGCGAGTGCCGGGTTCGCGCTCCCCAAGCCGCTGATCCCGGTCCATGAGACCGCGCCGATGATCCGCCTCGTGATCGAGAATCTGCGCCCTAAAAATACGCCGCACCGGTTCCTGTTCCTGTGTTTGCAGGAGCATCTGGACACCTACGATGTCGCGGATAAACTGACCGCCTGGGCGGGTCCCGGTACCGAAGTGATCCCGGTCAAGACCGTCACCGAAGGTGCGGCGTGTACGGTGCTTCTGGCGAAGGAGTTCATCAACAGCGGCGATCCGCTGATGATCGCGAACTCGGACCAGTGGGTGGATCTCGACATTAACGACTACCTGGCCGCGATGGAGACGGAGCACGCGGACGGCTTGATCATGACGATGTGGGCGGATCACCCGAAGTGGTCTTATGTCCGCCTTGACGACGGGAACGCCATCACGGAGGTCGTGGAAAAGGAGGTGGTCTCGAACGAGGCGACGGTCGGCATCTACAACTTCCGGCACGGCGCGGATTTCGTCCACGCCGCCGAAACGATGATTGCGAAAAACTTCCGCGTCAATAACGAGTTCTACGTCGCGCCCGCCTACAACGAGCTGATCGCGGACGGCAAGAAACTGATCTACTTCAACGTCGGCCGCGAGTACGACGGCATGTACGGCCTGGGCATCCCCGAGGATCTGGCGAAGTTCGAGTCGTTCCCGGTGTCCCGGAAAGCCGTCGCGACCGTTCCGGCGTGAGTCACGTGAGTGTCGTGTAGAGGGACGCCCGGCACGGCGTCGGGGCGTCCGGTACACTGATCGCGGAGGAAGCCGCTATGCAGACCCTGATGATGAGCCGCGAGGAGATCGGCCGGATCGCCGAAGACCTCTACGAGACAAAAATACGATTCGAGGTCGAGACGCCGGAGAACATCGGGCGTTTCGTGATCATTGACCCCGAAACCGGCGACTACGCGGTTGACGATGACGGCATCGGCGCGGCACACTCGCTCCAGGCGAAGCGTCCTTACCCGCGCCTCTACGGGATCCGCATCGGGTACAAGGTCGGCGCGACAATCGGTGGGGTGATGGAGCGTCGTCCGCGATGATGACCGGAACTGTATCGCGACAACAAGCGATGATGCCGGTGGTAATCACGCAGCCCGACGGGAAACGCCTTTCGCTGGAGTTCGTCGTTGACACCGGCTTCGTCGGCTTCCTGACGCTACCCATCGGGGCGGTGGCCGCCCTCGGGTTCCCGTTCCTATTTGATTTGCCGATCAACCTCGCCGACGACAGCAACACCAGTGCGCCGGTTCATGAAGCCCGGATCGAATGGCACGGCGCGGTACAAACCGTCTGGGTGTTGGCGACCGGTCGTCGCCCCCTTCTAGGAATGTCGCTTTTGAACGGCTCGGAACTGGTTGTACAGTGCGTCGAGGGCGGCATTGTGTCCGCCGATGTGTTATGAACATGGGTTCGCGCCCGGCCGTAGCGGGCATATATACCCCATAGGAACGGCATCAGCGAGAAGCCGGATGATCGCCGCTCGCCGTCGTGAACCAGCTATTGACTCCCAAAAAATCGGCCCCGTCGCGGGTATAATCGGCGCATGACGCTCGCCGAATTACGCGCCCTGTTCCCCTCCGCGCACAAGTGTATCCACCTCAATCACGCCGGGGCATCTCCTATCGCCGCGCCGGTCGCGAACGCCGTTCAGGCCGCCCTCGCCGAACTGCAAAGCGACAACTCGGTTGCCGCCTACTTCAGCGCGATGAAGCACGCGGGCGAGTTGCGCGGGGTTTGGGGCCGGATGCTGAACACATCCCCGGACAACTTGGCCGTCGTCAAGAACACGTCGCAGGGCTTGAGCATCATCGCGCAGGGGATCCGGTTCAAGGCCGGGGATAACGTGGTCGTGGGCGCGGACGAGTACCCCTCGAACCTGTACCCGTGGATGGCGCAGGAGGCGCGCGGCGTGCAAACCCGCCTTGTAGCAACTCGCGCGGACGGCTACGTATCCGAGGACGATTTGGAAGCCGCTTGCGACGCGAGCACGCGCGTCCTTGCCGTGTCGTGGGTGCAGTGGGGCACCGGCCAGCGCATGGACCTCGCGCGGCTCGGGGCGTTCTGCGCGGCGCGGAACATCCTGCTCGTCGTGGACGCCGTGCAGGGCTTCGGCGCGTTGCGGCTCGACCTCGCGAAGTACCCCGGCGTCGCGTTCGTGACGGGCGGCGGGCACAAGTGGCTCCTCGCGCCGGGCGGCGTCGGCTTTCTTTATGTTCGCCCCGACCTGCTCGCCGAACTGCTTCCGAACAACGTCGGCTGGAACTGGGTCGCGGAGCCGATGGCGTGGAGCCGTAACCAGTGGGACACGCCCAAGCCGACCGCCGCACGCTTCGAGGAGGGCACGCCGAACGTGCTCGGTATCGCGGCGATGCGGGCTTCGGTCGGCTTGTTAGAATCAGTCGGGTTCGGCACCGTAGAAGCCCGCGTGCTCGAACTCGCGGGCCACGCGCGACGGCGACTCGCCGAACGCGGCATGCACGTCGTTTCGCCGCACGGCCAAGAATCGCGCTCCGGCATCGTCGCGTTCCGGCACCCCGCGCACGCGAACGAGGCGGTTGAGACCGCACTCGCTGACGCGAAGGTCATCAGCGCGGTCCGATGCGGCAACGTGCGGTTCGCGCCACACGCGTACAACACCGAGGCCGACATTGACGCGGCTGTCGCGGCTATCCCAGCCTAGGGATGATTCAAACTGTGGGGTTCGCCGAAGACCCGCGTGACCGGCCCGCGCGGCCACGGAGGAAGACCCCGCCCGATGCCACTATGTAGTCGGATAGCTATCCCAATTTGGCTCTATTCTTGGCAACCACGTCTTTCTTGTCCACGGCGATATTCGCGCCGGTCGTTTTGCTTTCCTCGCCGAACACCTTGCGCGCCGCCGCCGCGATCTCGCGGTCGTCTCGCGCCTCGAAGATACACAGCACGATCTCGCCGAACGCTTTGTGCTGTTTGAGCATCGCCTCGCAGATCGCCGTGGTCGCGCCCGCCGTGGTCATACCGGGGTAGGCGCCGAGCGGAATGCAGACCGATTCCGCCCGCTCCTTGCGCGCCGCGATCAACGCCTCGCCCATGAACCGCCGCATGACGTCCGCCTTGATCGCCTTGCCCGCCTCATACACCGCGACGTGATATATTTTCCCGACCGCGAGCGTCCCGGCCATGGTGATGATGATCTTACCGATCCCTACCGGCGCGAACTTCCGCGCCGCCGTTTCTATCGCCTCGCCACCCGCGTTCCGAACCTGCGCCGGAATACCGTGGCGCATCTCCAGGCGGACGCCGGTCGGTAGTATCAGCGCGTCCGCGTCGGGCATCTTGGCGGCTAGACATATGCGCAGAATGATCTTCGTGTCGCCGAGTTGCCAGGTGGCGATATCGGTGACGTTCTGCATCCGGTACGCCGTCACGACGCAGAACGCGGAGCAGAACGCCATCACCGCCGGGTTGAACAGGTAGTAGTACGACTTCTCCAGCTCGGGCGGAAGGTGCAGATTCAGCCGGTCATTCAGCGCGGCGAGCGTGACCGCGATCAGCCCCATCACAAGCCCGCCCTGCCAAATCTTCGCGCCGGATAGGATCTCGCGGCGTACCATCACCCCGTACGTGATAAAAACGCCTAGAATAGCGAGCAGAAACGGCAACTGCGGGATAATCTGGTTCAGGTTCATGACGCAAGTATATCGCCTCGGGATAACGATCCCCGGCGACAGGGGAGCGGCGGCGACACAACCCGACGATGTTATCGCCTCCCTTTTCGCGAGCGGCAGGGAAACGGGGGCGGCGTGGCGAACCGTACCCGCGTCCCGGACAGCAGGACCCGTGCCTTTACTATCCCATACTTTCGGAGAAACCTGATCATGAACAAGAAAACTATCGAGAATATTGACGTAGCCGGTAAGCGCGTCCTGGTGCGCGTGGATTTCAATGTGCCACAGGACGATGACGGTGCGATCACAGATGACCGGCGCATCGCGTCCGCCCTCCCCACCATCAACTACCTGCTGGAGAAGGGCGCGGCGGTAATCCTGATGAGCCACCTCGGACGACCGAAGGGCAAGATCGCGCCGAAGTATTCAGTCAAGCCAGCCGCCGACCGTCTCGCGGAACTGCTAGGCAAGCCGGTGTTGCTCGTCGCCGCGACACCAGCCGACCCACTCGGGATCGAGGAGGCGAAAACGAAAGCCTCACCTGGAACCATAGTGATGCTGGAGAACACCCGCTTCGCCGAAGCCGAGGAGCGGAACGACCCCGCGCTCTCCGAGCAGCTCGCGACACTGGCCGACGTGTTCGTCAACGACGCGTTCGGCGCGGCGCACCGCGCCCACTCCTCGACCGAGGGCGTCGCGCACGTGCTAAAAAGTGACGGCAAGCCCGCCGTCGCCGGGTTCCTCCTGCAAAAGGAACTCGACTTCCTCGGCAGGGCGATCACGGAACCCGCCCGCCCGTTCGTCGCGATCCTGGGCGGCGCGAAGGTGAAGGATAAGATCCCGGTGATCGAGAGCCTGCTTCCGAAGGTAGACACGCTGATCGTAGGCGGCGGCATGGCGTACACGTTCTACAAGGCGGCGGGGCACGAGATCGGCCGCTCTCTCCTGGACGCGGGGTCGCTCGAGTTCTGCCAGATGTTGCTCCGCGACGATAAGATCGTGCTCCCGGTTGACTGCGTGGTCGCGCCCGCGTTCAGCAACGACGCGCCCGCGACCACGGTGAAGGTGGACGCGATCCCGGCGGATCAGGAGGGTCTCGACATCGGGCCGGAGTCGGTCGCCCTGTTCGCGGGCATCATCAAAGGGGCGAAGACCGTGATCTGGAACGGCCCGATGGGTGTTTTCGAGATGCCGAACTTCGCGCATGGCACGGCGGGCGTCGCGCAAGCCCTCGCCGACGCGACGGACGCGGGCGCGGTGACGATCATCGGCGGGGGAGATTCGGCGGCGGCGGCGGAACAACTCGGGTTCGCAGGGCGGATAACACACATCTCCACCGGGGGCGGCGCGTCGCTCGAATTTCTAGAGGGCAAGCCGCTCCCCGGCGTCGTCGCACTCGACGACAAGTGAAAGGTCCGACGTGTTATAACTACTACTCACCCTACGCAGTTGGCGCCGAATAGACTGGTGTGACTATGAGTTCTCCCGAATCGCGACGAGTTGACCCACACCCCGACTACGCCCTGCGACAAGTTGGTAAGGGAGCTAGGGCTTCGGCGGAAGGGTTGGCTATGGGCCAACCCGCCGTTTTTCTCGACCTACAAGGCACGCTCGGTGGCGACGGGTTGGGCGATATTCGCGACTTCACGTTCTTCCCGTTCGCCTTTGACGCCCTGCGCCTGCTCAGGGAGAATGGACTGAGGTCGGTGGTGGTTACCAACCAGAGCCATATCAGCAAAGGGCTGTTCACCTACGAGCAGTATGAGGAGCGGGCGACGAAACTTCAGGGGGAGCTAGCGGACGCCGGAAAGTCGGCGGGTGCCCGAAGACGCGCATGCCGATTTGTAAGGCGTTCTCCATGATCGCGAATGTTTCCCGCGTGACACTGGTTAATCGCTTGAATTTCTCCGGCGTGTAGTCTTTGATGTTGTGATAAAACATACCTACCATGGGCTCAAAACGATCCCGAAGTTCAAACGCACTTATGCAAGAGGTCTAGTGATATATAGCACATTCATTAATCATTGAAGTATGTTGCAGTTCCTAAACCACGCCGGGGCGGACTCGCCCGGCAAGACGGCGATGGCCGCGCCGATGGACTCTTCCCGCGTCTTGTCATCCCTCGGGCAGATCTGGCGTACCTGCCCCTTAATCCA